>CALFNR010000079.1:0-2623 GCA_937903005.1 uncultured Lachnoclostridium sp.
TTATCAGGAATGGATTATGGATGTATCCTACGGTAGAAGATATTCCTGGGACAACTATGTTCTTGTAGATGGTCTTCAGGTTTTAGTACAGCCACATAATACCTATATTTATATGCTGTATGAATATGGCGTCATTGCAGTATTTATACTTGTACTCTTTTTAATCGTGAATATATTTGTATCGTGGAAAAGTGAAAAACAGCGTAATAAGTTTTTTATGATTCTTCCAGTTCCTGTGTTTGCCTTTGTAAACTGTTTTGACTCAATTTTATTTGTACAGCCAGGGGCAGCTGCTATTATGTGGATGTTGCTGCTTGTGTATTTATCGGATGTAAATGAACGTATAAATATTAGATTTCGACTAAAAAAACAGAAGAAAGAATAGGAAATCATCATGAATATAGGAAAAATGTTAAAAAGTAAAGCAGTGCAGAATGGAATGTGGCTCTATGTTCTGCAACTGTTTAATACAGTGATTCCACTGATTACACTGCCTTATATTACAAGAATTTTGGGAGCAGCTGAATACGGCGTGTTTTCTATTGCATTTAATCTAATCGGTTACTTTCAGGTAGTGGTAGAATACGGATTCGCAATGTCTGGAGCAAGAAAAGCTAGTCTTTCAAAAGGGATTGATGAATTGCACAAGACATTTACAGCGATTATGTTATCAAGACTATTGCTTTGTTTTCTATGTTTTCTTGCAGCACTAGGTTATTCTAGTTTATTTATGCATTCGAAGAAGCAAAGTTTTTGTTTGTTACTTTTGTTCCTGATACCATTAGGAACAGTATTTCAACAGACTTGGGTATTCCAGGGATTGCAGAAAATGCAGTACATAACGATTACAAGTGTGATATCAAGAATTGTATCATTGATTTGCATTTTTGTACTTGTTAAGGATAAGAATGATTTGACATTATACTGTATCTGTTATTCCATCACCACAGTACTTATAGGGGTAATCGGCACCTTTTTGGCAATTACCAAGCTTAAACTTAGGCTGGTTAAGATTACAGTTAAAGACGTAATAGAGGAAATTAAGACGGGATGGTATGTGTTTACAACTTCATTAAGTGCGAAAATATTCAGTACCTTTGGCATAACCATTCTAGGTATTATGGCGACGGAGTATGAAGTTGGAATCTTTTCTGCTATACAAAAGATTCCAGGAGTTATGATGCTGGCATGGTTTCCAATCGGACAAGTGCTTTATCCAATTTCAAGTAAACGAATGACAGACTCATACTTGGAGGGAAGAAAGTACGTAAAGAATATTCGTAATAAAATTGTACCTGTATTTATGTTAGGGATTATTTGTGTTGCGTTGCCAGCAAAACTGATAGTAGCGATTTCATTTGGCAAAGAATATGCAGAGTATTTTTATATTATGTATCCGTTACTTGCTTGGGTTTTACTTGGAATTTTGAACAACTTTAAAGGAATTCAAGTATTGTTAGCAGGTGGATATTCAAAAGAATATAGCAAATGTTTTCAAGTAGGTGTATTTTCAAATGTTGTTTTGGATATTGTTTTGATTAAATTCTGGCGAGTAATTGGTGCGGCTTTAGCACTTGCAATATCTGAGCTTATCTTAAGCGTACTGCTTTCGATGCAAATTTTTAAATTGGATAAAAAATTCTGTAAAGAGAAAGAAAAAGGGGAGTGTGATACAATATGAAAACGGTAATGTTGGTCTTTGGCACGAGACCAGAAGCCATCAAAATGTGTCCTCTAGTAAATGAATTAAAAACAAGGGAAGAAATAAAGACTGTTGTGTGCGTAACAGGCCAGCACAGACAGATGTTAGATCAGGTTCTGGAAGCATTCAAGGTCGTTCCAGATTATGATCTTTCTATTATGAAAGACAGACAGACCCTTTTCGATGTTACCACCAATATTTTAGAAAAGATTAAAGGCGTTTTGGAGGAAGTAAAACCAGATGTGGTTTTAGTCCATGGTGATACCTCCACAACTTTTGTTACGGCATTAGCGTGTTTTTATATGCAAATCCCTGTTGGACATGTAGAAGCAGGTCTGCGTACTTACAATATTTACTCTCCTTATCCAGAGGAGTTTAATCGTCAGGCAGTAGGCATTATATCTAAGTACAACTTTGCACCAACCAATATGTCAAAAGAAAATTTATTGCGTGAAGGAAAAAAAGAGGAAAGTATTTTTGTGACAGGCAATACTGCTATTGATGCATTAAAAACAACAGTTCGAAAGGACTATACTCACGAAGATTTAGAGTGGGCAAAGGATAGCAGACTAATCATGATTACAGCTCACAGAAGAGAAAATCTAGGAGAACCTATGCATCATATGTTTCGTGCTATTAGAAGAATTTTGGAAGAGCACGAGGATGTAAAAGCCATTTATCCAATTCATATGAATCCAGTAGTAAGGCAGACTGCCAATGAAGAACTTGGTGGATGTGACAGAATTCGAATCATTGAACCGTTGGATGTTTTAGGCTTTCATAACTTTCTGGCACGCAGCTTTATGATTCTAACGGATAGTGGCGGGATACAGGAAGAGGCACCTTCACTTGGAAAACCAGTTCTCGTTATGCGTGATACAACGGAAAGACCAGAAGGTATTGCAGCAGGAACACTAAAAC
>CALFNR010000080.1:0-4385 GCA_937903005.1 uncultured Lachnoclostridium sp.
GTGTCACTTCTGGTTCATTCACAATTAATAAACGGAATGCTGTTTCATTCATTGCATAATCATATGCATCAACATAAAAGTCTGCATTCTTTCCGTATTTTTTATATTGCTCTGTTACATCTACTTTAATTTCTTTTCCTACATTTTTTGCATCTTCGTTCACAACTTCTTCAGAAAGTGCAACTCGCTTGCCATCCTCTTTGACACCCACTTCTACATAGGATAAATACTGATTGTCCTGTGCCTTGAATGTTAAGTAAGTCTTTCCTTCTTCCGCTGAAAGAGAAACATCAGATACGGAAGGTGCTTCTGTATCAATTGTGACAGGAATCGAAACAGAATTCTTTAAGTTACTGCTTGCGTGTTTCTCGTAATCTAACTTTCCAGTTACTGTTACTGTATATACACTGTTGTTTTCTAATGCATTTTCCTCTTCATCCATACCATCAAAATTGATTACTAAGAAGGATGGTTCCATTGCAGAGCTTCCGTAAGAAGATTTTGTTACAAACTCGCTTTTTCCACTTTTTAAAACTTTGTTACTTTCATCTTTGACTTCATAACTTAACTCTCTTGCATTTCTAAGCATTCCAAGCTGCAAATACTGAAGCGTGTCTGCAACTCCATCGCCATTTGGAGAAATTGCAATTTTATTCATATCTGGTTTTAATGCTTGTGCATAATACTCTCCATATAAATATGGACTATATGAATTGTAGATTAATTCAGCTGTTAACCCGTCAAAAATATTTACTCCCAAATATTCCTCGTCAGAACATGCAGCGAGAGGAGCCTGTGAATAAACATCATAATCATATACTGAACCTGAATCAAATAAAGGTGCTTTCGTCCAGTCTCCATAGAATCCTAAATATGGAATAGAAAGTGATGCATCTGCACCTTGAAATGCTACAAATCCTTCAAAGAATTCACCATTTTCAAAATTGTCATCATAATATTTCTTAAGTTCTTCGTTCATAGAGAACGCTACTGTAACTACTGCATCCTGTCCTGGTGCTACCGTAATCACATCGTCTGCATACTCTCCATTTGCTACACGGATATCCATTGAAACCTGACTGGATACATCTTTTGGAGTTTCCCCTAATACTAGTTCTCCATCTACTGTTTCTGTTGTTTCTGTAAGAGATGTGTTACTAACCTTATAGGAAACGCTCTCATCTGAAATGTTTTTAATATGGAAGCTTTGTTCAAATTTACCAGTCTTGCCCACATCGTCATACAAGTTTAATTTTGGTTTACTATTAACCTCTACGTCTTTATCCGTATAAAGATATGCTTTTGTCTTAACTGCATTGTAAACATTTACAATACCACTGCCTTGCTGTCTAGGAGAATATAGAATTTCCTCTGCATTCTTAGTAGGAATTGATGTACTCATAAGGAGTTGTGTGGCAAGCTTGCCCACTTCCTCATTGGACAGTGTAGACCATTTTGCTTGGGAACGAATATATTCTTTTACTAAAGCATATGTACCTGCAATATGAGGAGCTGCCATAGAAGTTCCACTCATATCACTATAAGAATTAAACGGTACAGAAGAATAAATATTTCCGCCTGGTGCTGCGATTTCTGGCTTCAAGTCTAAGTTTGGACTTACACCCCAGGAAGAAAAATCTGACATTTGTGTACCTTGATTGGTATCAAATTCCGCTACATCTTCTTTTACGGTAATACTCTTTGTTTCGGAAGCTTTTAATGCTTCCCCATCTGCCTTTGTTATAGATACCGCTGGAATTGTATAGGTATCATCTTCGATAGACATGTTAATGGTTCCTGGCTGATTGTTACAGATGACTGCTGCGATTGCACCATGATTTACAGCATTTTTTACCTTATCTGTAAATGTAATTCCACCTCTTGTAATGATGGCCACTTTTCCATTTACATCAATGCCTTCATAGTCTTTTTCTTCACCACTATCAGGTACTACTACGTAGTCAAATGTTTTGCCAGCATATTTTGTCAGCTTTGGCTGCGCACCGCTTGCTGTCTCCGAATAGGATATTTTTGCTCCGTCTGCTTCAAAATAGTTGGCATGCACTTTGTTATTGACTACACTTGCAACAGAAGTTGAGGAAGCATATGTAGATGGAGAGCCGATTACGGCTGTATCTGGATTGCTTGCCAATGCTGTTGAGTTTCTAGCATTATTTTCCGAAGCAGAGTTGCTGTTTCCTGCTGAAACAGACATGCTGATTCCTGCTTCTACAATTCGATCATATACGGATGATAAGCTTAATTCTTCTTCACTGCCATCTGTAAAGCCATTGGTAGAACCAAGACTCATATTCACTACATCAACCCCAAGTCTGACGCAGTCTTCTAATGCAGCAAGAATATCTGCTGTTTTTGCTCCACTTGAAGCATCAGGAAATACCTTAAATATCATAAGCTGTGCCTCTGGAGCCACTCCAGTTAACTTGTCACAGTCTGCGGCTACTGTACCTGCAACATGAGTACCGTGGTTGTTTCCATTGACTAAACTTTTTTCTGTTGGATTTACATCTGGGTCAGAATCGGCATAGTCATAGGCAAACGGTACTTTTTCATTTACATATACACTGCTTGCTTGTGTAACATCTGCATTTAACATTTTGTCATCAATTACCTGCTGAACTGTATCTATGGTATATTTTGAATTCGCTGGTGCAGCTTGAAATGCCTCATGTTTGGTATCAAGTCCTGTATCTAGGATTGCGACCACTTGTCCTTCCCCTTTGTAATTCAAATCCCAAGTTGGCTGAACATCTATCATTTGACTGCTGCTTGACATATCCTTCTCGTAAACTGGTTCTGGTCGGTCAAAAGTAGGGGCAACATATGCAGTTTTTACATTAGACAGCTGTTTTATTTTTTCAAGTTCTCCATATTTTACGCGAACTGCAAACCCGTTCATTACGGTAGAATACTGATAAAGCACTTCCAATCCATCAGAACTGTCTACTGTCTTTTTAATGGATGAAAGAGTTTTTTTCTGTTCATCTTGAATGTCCCTAGTTGCTGTTCTTGCCTTACTGGATTCCATGTACTGTTCAAATGTTTTTGACTTGCTGACAGGCATTGTCGCATTGTCAGCAGAATAGCCTGCGAGCAAAGGCTCCTCTTTGAGTTCAACCATAACATCCACCATGTCATCCGCTTTGTACTTTGTTTGTTCTTTGGATTTAAGCTTTTCTCTAAGCTTATCAAGTGTCGATTGTCCATATGTACTGTCTAATGCTTCTAACTTAATTGGCACTTTACTTTCTTTTCCTGCTGCCGAAACAACTGGTATACTAAAACTGGATGTCGTAAGCAGCGCTGCAGCTGCACTAAAGGCAACTGTTTTTTTGAATGAATTCCTTTTTTTCTTCATCAAATCCCTCTTTCTCAATTTTATTTTACCAAAAGGTACCTTAAAGACTTAAGATGTGATTATATTACAGCTTTTCTTACACAATTGCAACATATAATCCTACTTTTTTAAATTAATCCTTTATAGTGTTAAAGTTTTTCTAATAAAAAAAAGTGAAACTACCAAAAAAGTTCTTTTCATTCGTTTTTTCGTCTCTTGCAGTTAGATTTAAAAATAATGGAAAAAATCCAGGTATACTATTATTGTAATGATTGGTTGTCGGCTCTAACTATAAATGCCATGCAAACCAAATGACAGCTACAAAAATTGTAGCAATAGGAAAGGTAATATCTGTTTGTGTAAAAAATAAGTGGTACCACTACGATACCACCTATTCCCATTCTACTGATTCAATTCTTTTCGAACACAAGCAAGTGCCTCAGCTACCACATGGTGCATATCAAAATACTTGTACATTCCAAGTCTTCCACCAAAGATAACCTTCTCTTCTTTATCAGCTAACTCCTTGTATTTCTCATATAGTGCATTATTCTTCTCATCGTTCATTGGATAATATGGCTCGTCTCCACGTTTCCACTGTGCCGGATACTCTTTCGTTATCACTGTTTTCGGTACTGGATTCTGTCCCTGGCACTGGAATTCAAAATGCTTATGTTCAATAATTCTCGTGTAAGGAATCTCATACTCTGTATAATTCACAACTGCATTTCCTTGATAATTCTCTGTATCCAAAACTTCTGTTTCAAACTTGAGACTTCTGTATTCCAATTCGCCAAAACAGTAATCATAATATTCATCTATCATACCAGTAAAAATGATTTTCTTAGCCAGTCCTTCAAACTCTTCCCTCTGTGCAAAGAAATCAGTATTCAGACGAACTTCTACCCGCTCTAACAGCTTTTTTGCAATCTGTGTGTATCCGCCAATTGGAATGCCCTGATAACGGTCGTTAAAATAATTATTATCGTATACAAAACGTACTGGAAGTCTCTTAATAATAAACGCA
>CALFNR010000081.1:0-3882 GCA_937903005.1 uncultured Lachnoclostridium sp.
CTTGATTGTGACAAAGAAGAATTGTACAAGGAATTTAAGTTTTTTAATCAAAAAATTTTAAAAAGAGTTCAAAAGGAAATGCTTGAAAAAACAGAATGCAGATATTCTTACGAAACACTAAAAAAGGGACGTACTGTTGTAGCTATAAGATTTACTGTTGAGACTCTTCCAAAAGATTTAGAGATGAATGCAGCGCTAAATAATCAACAAATTGATTTCTCTGCTGAAAAAGAATTATGGCAGCAGCCATTAGAGCAATTTAGATTTACTCAGGAACAGTATGATGAACTTTTGGCAGTACTGGTAACAATTCCGGAAAATAATCTTCCACAATCACCGGCTTGTCAGGATTCTATAGAGCTGATGAGGTATCATTACATCGACCAGAAAACCAAAGAGATACTTAGAAGAGATAAACAAAAGCCTATACATAATAAGTTTGCCTATCTTTTAAAAATATTAAAGCAAGATGTAAAATAACACATTTAGAAGTAATAAAATTGCAAGGAGCAGCATATACTATATGATTGAGATAATTAGAAACTGGAAGAAGAAACGACAGGACCGTAAACAGGCAAAGCATGAGAACTTACTTGTGGAACTGGCAGAAATGGTCGATAAGAGACGAGCAGAATTATTACAAAGGGAAAGAGAGGGATAGTTATGGAATACAAAGAGGGAAGATTGGGTTACAATCGCAAAAATGACCGTTATGGACTTCTGGTAACGGATTTATGGGAGATTGATGGATTCTCCTGTGGGAACCGTCTACAGGTAGAAATCAATGGGGAGTGGGTAGATACACACATGGAAATGGACTGGTCTACTGGTAAAGGAGTTTGGTATCTTACAGGAACAGATTTTAAAGGCGCTGCATTGGAAAATAAGAGAGTTCGAGTGTTAAGAGATAGATAAGTGCAAAAAGGTGTTTTTTAATCTTAATATCCCGTTTTTATACACATTTTGGAGGAACATTATGGAGGATTTAAGGAAATATACGAGAAGAACAGAACTCTATAAATTATCTGCTGAAGAACAGACGGAAAAAATGAAACTGGTTATGAAAGAGGTTGAGAAAATAAGTGCTTACACAGGAGTTTCAGAAGAAGCTGCTTATAACTTATTTTTGAATGGATATGATGTGCCATCTGAATTTGAGGGGCAAAAGATAGCATTTTCAGAAAGTGAACTTACACCTGACTTACTCACTAATCTGGCAGAAAACAATGTACGCAGCGTTAAAGTTATGTCTGACGAATCCATTGCGGCCGGCTATATGGACTATTTACATAAGCAGAAAAAAGATAATAAGTTTTGATAAGCAAAAAAGCACGAAAACATACGGGTTTTCGTGCTTTTTCAATACTCATGAGTTTTGACTATGGCAGATTTTTAAATAGTCTGACCAAAGACCGAAGAAGAATATATATACCTTGCACCAGTAAAAATAAAATTATCAAATTGATTGGAATTTTATTTCGTATCAGGTCAGCAAAAAATATTATTCCTGCCAGGCTAAAGAAAGTTATAAATAAACTTAATCTATCCCAGAAATATTCTTTGTAAATTTTCCCAAGCCCTATAACGAGATATATTATAAATCCAAAGAGTGCCAGTGCTGCCAGTACAACAATGACTGGCAACAGATTATGTAAAACGATTGCTAAAGATTGCTTTTCTACCCTGCTGCCCCATTCTGAGGCTCGTATAGCCGCTTTCCTGACGTTTAAAACTGTTGCCCTTAGAATGTTCCATGTCTGTGTTAAAAATGCGATAGAATCCATTCTGAGCGTTTCTGAGTGTATTGCAGTAAATAGAGTTATGATACAGGAATAGAGCAGGAAAGATAAATTAAGAGCCTGCTGCGTATGTTTTTTAATTGTGTAAAGTTCTTCTGCTTTCCGCTGAATCAAAGCATTTTGATTTCTTTTTGCATTCTTAATCTCCCATTGTTTTGTATCTAAAGCACGCGTTTTTTCCGCATAGACACTCTTAACCTTAGAGACTTCTGTTAGAGCCTTTTCCTTTGCTTCCTGTAGTTCTTTGTTCTGCAGCTTTAAGTTTATATTTTCCTTTAGCACCTTGTCGCTCTCTTGAAATCTCCCTATCTCGTCGTTGAGCGATTTTATCGTTTCGCTTTTCTGCTGAAGCTTGCTCATCAGCATCGAGTTTGCTGATAAATTCTCTGACATCTCTTGTTTTAACTTCTGTATCTGTTCTTCCAGTCCGCAAGCTTTCATTTTCCATTGTTCCGCTTGTTCCAGTACTTCTAAGTTTTGAGAGTCTTTCTTCGAAAGTTGTTCCTGCAGGTTTATTATCTCCTGCGATAGTTTCTCGTTCTGATTGATGAGATTTTCCATCTCGTTGATGAGCTGTTCTACCTGCTCGGTTGAGTAATCTGCTGATTCGCTCATTTGCCTGTTTTCCTTTCTCCCCAAGCAATTCTGTTATCTTTTCATTTACTTCTCTAAGCTGCTGCCTTAACGTCCGTAATAGATTATTCTTTTTAACGATTTCTCTATTTATTTCACAGCGTTCAGCGATGCCACCTCGCTTTTCAATCAAACGTGCTGCATACCCCTCATGAACCGTTGGTATATAATCTATCCCTTGTCTTTCATAACTTCGATGGTCTACCTGATTTTTTAGATCTAAATATTGATTGCAACACTCTGCCCATCTTTTTCTCCATTCTTCTACTTTGTCAGATTTATTCCAATCGTTAGTTTCTACAGTTTTTCTCTGCCACAGTTTTCGCCCGTTAGCTCCAATCTTCTGTTTTCCATCTGCATCAAGCACAGCTATCTTCTGTCCATTCTCGTCTAGTTTATAAACTTTCTTTTCTTTCTGCCCCCATTTCCCATTTTCTTTTATCTGTCTTGTAGTCCCCATAATGTGAGCATGATGATTATTATTTTTCCAGTGAATATTTACATCGATACACATTCCCTCATCAACAAGTGTTTTTGCAAAATCGCATACTAATTTTTTGCTTTGCTCAAATGTTAATTCGTGAGGAATCGCCAGTTCCCACTCTCTTGCGAGTCTTGCATTTTTATTTTTTTCAATTTTCTGTACTTCATTCCAGAGGGTTTCTCTATCTGCATATGCAGCCGGAGCATTTTTGCATAAAAATATTTTAGAATATATTACTTCTGATTTCTTCGTGAAATCATAGAGGAGTCCTGTTTCTTTATCTCTCAATTTTTGTGCAGCACGATATGCAGAACAAGCAACTGCACTTCTTCCGTCAGACCGTCCTATGTTTTTGATTGAGCAATGATAAATCGCCATTTTTAATCCTCCATCATCTTCCCCTCGGAGAGCGCACTTATGGACATACGGAGTGTGTCTGTAAGTGCGCCCTTAGTAAAACTAAGGGACTTACTAAGGTATATAGTATCACATCTTTTCTTGCGACTCAAGATATGGTATCATATAAAAAATAGAAAGGAGATAATACTATGGCTAGTATAGACGAGCGTTTGGAAAAGTTAAAAAAACAAAAAGAAGAATTAAAAGCGAAAGAGAAGAAACTTTTAGCACAGAAAGCAAGTGCGGAACGGAAGAAACGCACAAAACGATTGATTGAAGTAGGAGCAGCCGTTGAATCTGTACTAAAACAGCCGATTGAAAAAGAGGATTTACCAAAACTGATTCAGTTTCTGGAACAACAGGAAGAAAGGGGAAATTATTTTTCTAAAGCGATGAAATAATCTTCTTGTTATGATATAATCATATCGTTGTCGCACCCAATCTGGCAACAGAAAGGGGGTGTCTACATGTCAGAAATCATATCTTTTCTTGTGTCCGTACTGGCAAGTGTAGTTGGCTACTACATCTGCAAATGGTTAGACGGAGACGACAGCGACAACTAACCTA
>CALFNR010000082.1:0-11901 GCA_937903005.1 uncultured Lachnoclostridium sp.
CACGACCTGCGGTTTTGGAGACCGATATTCTACCAACTGAACTATACCCCTATTGCATTTTTGTTTTATGTGTTAGCCACATTGCTACTATATGATATAACATGAAAACCTTTTTGTCAACAAAATTTTAAAAAAAGGTTTATTACTATAGATTACCTATGAAAAATTCACAATAGTGGGGACGAAAGACAATGAAAAACAGGAAAAAAAGAGAATCCTTCACCGTATTAGATGAAGGATTCTGCAAACAAATTACAATTTAGAATTTAATGAATCATACGCTTTGTTTATTAGATTGTATCCAAACCGTTTTGTGCAAAACAAGGTGCATTACCTGGTCCAAAGTCATATCCGCAGTATTCATTGCCACAGGAACAGATTTTATTGATAGTGATAATGAAAACATAGCTTGAAGTTGCTGCGGTACTTGTAACGTCTAGTGATAATGTGAGAGGAAAATCCCTGTATGATACATAGAAGAGTTCTGTATCGCTTAAAATACCTGTTCCGCCAGCAGCAATTGTAGCTGTTGCATTAGCAGCTTGTGTTTGGTTTCGAAGTACATAAGCAGTAAATGCACCTGCATCTGCACCAGCATCTTCTGTATCTGTGGCTGCAATTGTGTAAGAAATCTGGTATAAACCTGGTTTTGTAATATAAAGGCTGGAAGTGCCTGTTGTTGCCTGAATGGCAGTACCATATTGATATAAGATATTTGTAAAAGTAAGCGGTGTTACTGCATCACCAGTAACAGTCTGAGGTGTTGTGGAAAGTGCTGTAAATACATCACATTGATTCGTGGACTGATAGCCTTTTGGTTCCATCTGTCTAAAATAATTATCGGAGTTTTGGAAATTACCACCGTTTCTAAAACATCTATTTTTACAACAATTATTATTACATCTCATAAGGAACACTCCTTTTAAATTTTATACTATACTATATTCGGAAAAAGACGAAATGTGTCATATTTAAAGACGAAATGTTAAAAGTATAAATAATTTTATGAAATATCAGTTTTTAGGGAGAAAGCCAAGAATTTATTGACGGAAAAGTGAAAAGATGATATAACTATTTATTGTTGCAAAATGTCAAGTATTATATAGAAAGAAGAGTGATATTCATGGAGACAAGAAAGATTAGATTGACGCAGATTGAGGAAGTAAAGGAGTTCGTCAATGCGGCGTCAGCTTGTGACTTTGATATTGATATTTTCTATAATCGTATCATTGTAGATGCAAAATCTTTACTAGGCGTGTTAAGCTTAGATTTGACTAGAGTTTTGAATGTTTCTTGCCAAGGATATAACAGGGATTTCGAATACACATTGAATAAATTTGCATCTTAAGCTGAATATATATTAATAACAGAAAATGAGGAAATACTACATATATGATGATTATGTAGTAGCAGAATGGAGAAAGAAATGTATCGATTAATAACTCAAGATGGGCAAGCGAAAAGAGGAGAGTTTCATACAGTGCACGGTGTAATTCAAACTCCTGTTTTTATGAACGTTGGAACGGCAGCTGCCATTAAGGGCGCCGTTTCAACAATGGACTTACAGACGATCGGGACACAAGTGGAATTATCGAATACGTATCATTTACACGTTCGTCCAGGTGATAAAGTTGTAAAACAAATGGGTGGTCTTCATAAATTCATGGTTTGGGATAAGCCAATTTTGACAGATTCAGGCGGATTCCAGGTGTTTTCATTAAAAGGACTTCGTAAAATTAAAGAAGAGGGTGTTTATTTTCAGTCTCATGTTGATGGAAGGAAAATTTTCATGGGACCTGAAGAAAGTATGCAGATTCAGTCTAATTTAGCATCTACCATAGCGATGGCTTTCGATGAGTGCCCTCCACATCCAGCAACTCGTGAGTATATGCAGAATTCTGTTGACCGTACTACGAGATGGTTAGAGCGTTGTGTGAAAGAAATGAAACGTCTAAATGAACTACCTGATACAATTAATCCCAAACAGATGTTATTTGGTATCAATCAAGGTGGTACTTTTGCAGATATTCGTATTGAACATGCAAAACGCATATCTGAGATGGACTTAGATGGTTATGCCCTTGGTGGACTTGCGGTTGGAGAAAGTCATGAAGAAATGTATGATATAATTGAGAAGACAGTTCCGTATTTACCACTTGAAAAGCCAACTTACTTAATGGGTGTTGGAACTCCGGCGAATATTCTAGAAGCAGTAGAGCGTGGAGTTGATTTCTTTGACTGTGTTTATCCTGCACGTAATGGTAGACATGGACATGCCTATACAAATCATGGAAAAATGAATTTATTAAATGCAAAATATGAATTGGATGACAAACCAATTGAAGCAGGCTGTCAATGTCCGGTTTGCCAGACATATAGCCGAGCATATATCAGACATTTATTGAAAGCAAAGGAAATGCTAGGCTTAAGACTGCTTGTAACACACAATTTATATTTCTACAACAAAATGATGGAAGAAATCCGTGAAGCGATTGAACAGCATAGATTTAAAGAATATAAAAAAGCAAAACTTGAAAGTATGGCACAAGGAGAATAAGTGTGTTATAATGCGTATATTCGAGTGTAATGAGGCGAAAGGACAAAACCTGACGTCACACTTAATAAAGATAACTTAGGAGGAACACTATGATGACTTTATCTGTGTTAGCAGCAGCCCCATCTACAGCAGGATCACTAGCTGCAACAATTTTACCTTTAGTGTTAATGTTTGTAATTTTCTACTTCTTACTAATTCGTCCACAGAAGAAGCAAGAGAGAGCACATGCAGCATTAGTAGCTTCTGTTGAAACAGGAGACAGTGTTTTAACAAGCAGCGGCTTCTATGGTGTTATAATTGATGTAATGCCAGAAATTGTAATTGTTGAATTTGGTAACAATAAAAACTGTCGTATTCCAATGAAAAAAGAATTCATTCAGGATGTTGAAAAAGTAAATAAAGATGCTTAAAGCTTGAATTGAGAAAAGGTTGCAGCCTAGTGTTGCAACCTTTTTTGATACCAAGAAAGTTCATTAGGATCATTTTGAAAACTGATTGAGCAGCTCGTCTGGTATAACAAGATTTCCTCTGCCTGTTCCAATTGAAATGTCTGGCTTTACTTCGCCATGAAAATCAGAGCCGCCAGTAAGAATCAGGTTATACTTATTTGCAAGAGTTCTCACTTTTTGTTCCTCTTCTTTCGTGTAAGTGGAGTAGATAGTTTCAATTCCTTTTAGGCCATGTTTTGTTAGTCGTGCGATCAGGCTGTCAAGTTCTTCATCGGGCAAATGATACAGCATAGGGTGCGCTAAAATAGGAACACCACCTGCTTGTGTAATTGTATCGATTGCCTGCTCAGGAGTTATGAATTTGCGGTTTACATAATATTTGCCATCTTCATTTAAGTACTTTATAAATGCTTCTTTCGTTGATGCTGCATAATGCTTTCTAACCAAAAGCTTTGCAAAATGTGCTCTTGTAATAACAGCTTCTTTTGATTCTTCTTTTAACTCATCCAAAGTGATTTGAATTCCATTATCCTGAAAGTTTTGAACCATTTTTTGATTTCGATCTTCTCGTTCTGTAACCATTTGATCTAGAAGTGCAAGAAATTCTTTATTTTTAGGATCAATATAAAGGCCTAATATATGAATGTCTCTTTTTTTATAACCGACGGATAATTCAACTCCTGGGATTAATGTAAAGTCGGTTCCTTTTTGTTGATAATAGGAGGCGCGTGCACTGGCTTCTCCAATTCCTCCTACAGTATCGTGATCAGTAAGGGCAATTGCTTTTAATCCGTGTTGGACGGCAAGATCAATAACCTTTGAAGGTGATAACGTTCCATCAGAAATGTTGGAATGTACATGTAAATCTATCATATGAGTCATCCTTTCGTATGAAGTATTGCTTTTATTATACAACAACCATGCAAATTTAAAAGCCAATTAAAGTTCTAAGTTTTATTATTTTCTAATATATATGAAAATAGAAAAGTACAGGTATTGGAGGTGAAACATGAATCAGTCTGCTGAAAAACAGTCAAAGGGAACGGTTTTAGTTAAGGCTTTGTTTATATCGTATGTAATAACGGGATTGTTATTGTTAATCCTGGCATTGATTATGTATAAGGCAGAACCTCCAAATATGTTTGTAAGTGCTGGAGTCGTTTTCGCTTATATTTTCTCAGCTTTTATGGGAGGAATGGTAGTCGGCAAAAAAACACAAGAGAAGAGGTTTCTGTGGGGGATAGTATCTGGAGTACTGTATTTTTCCATCATCTTCGCAGTATCTATCTTAATGAATAAAGATATTTTAAGTCAGATAGGAAGTACCATAGTAGTGTTTATTACTTGCGGTTTTGGAGGAATGCTTGGGGGCATGTTAAGCTAAAAAACACTGTGTTACTGGTGATTCCTCAATTGCTAAAAAAAAACTTCCAATACAAATTGATATGTGATATAATATCTAAAGTTGACAAGAATTTTTTGTATCTATTTACACAAAATTCAATAAAAGGAGGAACTAGTGTTGAAACATATTAAATCATTAAGCACTCGTAATTTAAAAGAATCAATGAAAAAAGGCGGCTGTGGAGAATGCCAAACATCTTGCCAATCCGCTTGTAAAACATCTTGCACAGTTGGTAATCAAAGCTGTGAGAACCAATAATTATAAGCATTGGGCAGCGGCGCAGGCCGCTGCCTATTCAATGTATATAATATAAAGGACAAGCCCACAGCATATATTATATTGAAAGTTGAAAGGAGCAATACAAAGTGATACATCAATATAAAAGCAACGGCTTCAATATCGTATTAGACGTTAACAGCGGGAGTGTCCATGTAGTGGATGATTTGGTTTACGATATCATTGAAGTTTATGAAAAAGAAAGCAAAGAGTCCATTGTTAATATGATGTTAGCAAAATATGAAGGAACTGAATATAGCAGACAGGACATTGAAGAGGCTATCGAAGAGATTGAGCAGCTAAGAGAAGAAGGCTGCTTATTTACAGAAGATATATACAAAGATTATATTATGGACTTTAAGAAACGCGAGACAGTAGTAAAAGCACTTTGCTTACATATCGCTCATGACTGTAATTTAGCATGCAAATATTGCTTTGCTGATGAAGGTGAATACAAAGGCGATAAAGGTATGATGAGCTTTGAAGTAGGTAAGCAGGCGTTAGATTTTCTGATTGCAAATTCAGGAAACAGACAAAACCTTGAAGTTGATTTCTTTGGTGGCGAGCCGCTTATGAATTTTGACGTTGTAAAACAGTTAGTGCGTTATGGCAGGGAACAGGAAAAAATTCATAACAAGAATTTCCGTTTCACTTTAACAACCAATGGTGTATTATTAAACGATGATATCATGGATTTCATCAACGAAGAAATGGCCAATGTTGTTTTAAGTGTAGATGGTAGAAAAGAAATTCATGACATGATGAGACCTACTAGAAATGGTAAGGGAAGTTATGACTTGATTATGCCAAAATTCCAGAAACTTGCTGAAAGCAGAAACCAGAAAAATTATTATGTAAGAGGTACTTTTACACACAATAATTTAGATTTTGCTGAAGATGTATTAAGCTTGGCGGATTTAGGGTTTGAGCAGATTTCTGTAGAACCTGTAGTTGCACAGGATGATCAGGATTATGCAATTAGAGAATCTGACATTCCTAAGATTTTTGACGAATACGATAAGCTAGCGAAAGCATTAATTGAACGTAAAAAGAATGGAAAGGGAGTTAACTTCTTCCATTTTATGATAGATTTAAGTGGTGGACCTTGTGTGGCCAAGAGATTATCTGGCTGCGGTTCAGGTACTGAGTATTTAGCAGTAACACCATGGGGAGATTTATACCCATGTCACCAGTTCGTTGGTCAAGATGAATTCTTATTAGGTAACGTTTTCGATGGGGTAAAGAAAAAGGATATCTGTGATGAATTCAAACTTTGCAATGTATATGCAAAATCCAAGTGTAAAGATTGTTTTGCAAGATTCTACTGTAGTGGTGGATGTGCTGCAAACTCTTATAACTTTACTGGGAAAATCAACGATACTTACGATGTGGGATGTGAATTACAGAAAAAGCGTATTGAATGTGCCATCATGATGAAGGCAGCAGAAGCACAGTAAGCAGGTAAGTCGTACGCATGTAAAGTAAGAGGTAAAGGAGAAAGAACAATGAAGGATAAGAGAAAAGGTATACTAAGCCTGTGCCTTGCAGTAGTAGCGATTGCAGCATTGTGCTTTGTAACATTTGTGGGAATTGGGTCACAGCATAAGGGAACTGCTGAACATATTAGATTAGGTCTTGACCTTGATGGTGGTGTAAGTATCACTTATGAAGCCGATAAAGCAAATCCATCTTCAACTGAGATGTCTGATACCAAATACAAACTTCAGAAACGTGTGGAAAATTACAGTACTGAAGCAGCAGTATACCAAGAAGGTACAAACCGTATCAACGTTGATATTCCAGGTGTAACAGATGCCAATGCAATCTTAGAAGCTTTAGGTAAAGCTGGTTCTATCGAATTCAAAGATGAAGCTGGTAAAACAGTTCTTACTGGTAAAGATATTGCCAATGCAGAAGCTGGAACCACTACAGATCCAACAACTGGACAAACACAATATATTGTACAGTTGAAATTAAATGGTTCTGGTACTACAAAATTTGCTGATGCAACAACAGAAGCAGCAGCAACACATAAAACGATTTCAATTGTTTATGATGGAAAAACGATCTCTTCACCTAGTGTACAAAACGCGATTACTAATGGTGAAGCACAGATTACAGGCCAGTCTTCTTTCGAAGAAGCAGAAAACCTAGCAAGTACAATTCGTATTGGTGCACTTCCACTTGAATTAAAAGAAATCCGTTCTAACGTAGTTGGAGCTAAATTAGGAGAAGAAGCACTTCATACAAGTTTAATTGCTGGTTTTATCGGCTTAATTGTTGTATTATTATTTATGAGCATTTATTATAGAGTTCCAGGTGTTGCATCAAGTATTGCATTAATTATTTATACCTTAGCAGACCTGATTATGATTAATGCATTTGATGTAACACTTACTCTTCCAGGTATTGCCGGTGTTATCTTATCAATTGGTATGGCAGTAGATGCTAATGTTATCATCTTTACTAGAATTAGAGAAGAATTAGCAGCTGGAAAATCAGTTCGCTCTGCAATCAAAGCAGGTTTTGACAAAGCGTTATCTGCTATTATCGACGGTAACATTACAACATTAATTGCAGCAGCCGTTCTTTACTTCAAAGGTTCTGGTACGGTAAAAGGTTTTGCCCAGACATTAGCAATTGGTATTGTTATTTCAATGTTTACAGCTTTATTTGTAACAAGAACTATCTTAAACGCATTCTATCGAATTGGTCTTGATGATGTGAAGTTCTTTGGAGTACAAAAAGATGTAAAAACTTATAACTATACAAAGCACATGAAGGTTTTCTTTACCATATCCGCAGTTCTTATTCTTGTAGGTATTGGTGGATTATTTGTTAACAAGTCTAAAATCGGAACAATCTTAAAATACGACTTAGATTTCTCTGGTGGTACACAGACTCAGGTAACATTTAATGATAAAGTTCCAAGTAACAAAGAGATTGAAAATGTATTTAAAGATGCAACTGGTGAAGTAGCAAATGTATCTTCTATCCAAGGTGAAAATGCGGTTCTGGTTAAAACAAATACCTTAAACCTTGAGAAGAGAACAAAACTTGAGAACGCATTAATTGATAAATATGGTATTGACAAAAAGAAAATTGCTACAGAAAGTATTAGTGCTTCTGTAAGTAATGAGATGAAATCGGATGCCGTTATTGCTGTAGCAATTGCAACAATCTGTATGTTAATTTACATTTGGATTCGATTCAAAGACCTTGCATTTGGCGCAAGTGCTGTTATGGCCTTAATTCATGACGTTTTAGTCGTATTAATGGTATATTCTGTATGCCGTATTTCAGTAGGTAATACATTTATTGCATGTATGCTTACAATCGTTGGTTACTCTATTAACGCAACAATCGTTATCTTCGACCGTATTCGTGAAAACAAAAAAGGAAAACACAAAATCGAAGATATCGAGAAAGTTGTTAACGATAGTATCAGCCAGACATTTAGTAGAAGTATCAATACTTCTTTAACAACATTTGTCATGGTATTCTTCCTTGCAATCATGGGTGTAGATTCTGTTAAAGAATTTGCTGTTCCATTGCTGGTAGGTATCGTTTGTGGATGTTATTCTTCTATCTGTATCACAGGTACTGTATGGTACAGCTTTAAGAAAATCGGAAGCAAAAAGAACGCATAATAAAGATATTTAGATTCTATATAGAAAAAGCATACAACGCCATGAAGGTTTTCTTTCATGGCGTTGTATGCCTGTGTGAAAAACTCACACTTTGTTCATGGGAAAACGTTCAATGGGAGTGCAGTAATACGGAGGAAATATGGAAAAGTGGTTTATCCGCAATCGAAAAGCGAATTATGCTTTGATTGCGCAACAATTTGGCATTAGTGAAGTGACAGCGAGAATTGCTGTGAATCGAGGAATTTCTTCTAACGAAGAGCTTAAGGCGTATTTGCACCCAAGTCTTAACGACTTGCACGAACCACGCTCCATGAAGCATATGGAAAAAGCGGCTCATATTATCAAGAAGAAAATTGAAGAAGGAAAGAAAATTCGTATTATCGGTGATTATGATGTAGATGGTGTTATGTCTACCTGCATTCTATACACCGGCTTGCAAAAATGTGGTGCAGATGTTGACTATGAAATTCCAGATCGAATTAAAGACGGGTATGGAATCAATGTAATGATTGTAGAAGCGGCAGCTAGAGAACAGATAGATACGATAGTAACTTGTGATAATGGTATTGCGGCTTATGATCAGATTGCCAGAGCCAAAGAGCTAGGGTTAACAGTTGTAGTAACAGACCATCATGATATTCCGTTCCAAGAAGAAAATGGTGAAAAGGTATATCGAATACCTCCTGCTGATGCTATCGTAAATCCAAAACAGCATGACTGCAGTTATCCGATGGAGGGAATATGTGGGGCTGTGGTGGCATTTAAGCTAATACAAGTGCTATATGAACTTTTCGGTATTGAAAAAGAGGCAATCGAAAATCTGTTAGAATTTGCAGCAATTGCAACGGTTTGTGATGTTATGGATTTGACAGATGAAAATAGAACAATTGTTCAGTATGGGCTTAGAAAGGCAGAACTCACTAAGAATATAGGACTTCGTGCTTTGCTTCGTGAGAATAACTTAGAGGATCAGCATTTATCAGCATATCATTTCGGCTTTGTAGTAGGTCCATGTATCAATGCATCAGGAAGACTGGAATCTGCAAAACTTGCACTTAAGTTATTCTTGACGAAAGAGAAAAAAATTGCAGAGGAATATGCGAAAAATTTAAAGCATCTGAATGAGGAAAGAAAAGAATTAACCAATGAGGGAATTGAAAAGGCATGTGAACTTGTGGAAAGCAAATACATGGATGATTCAGTGCTGGTAGTGTACCTAGAACATTGTCATGAGAGTATTGCGGGAATTATTGCAGGAAGAATCCGTGAACGTTATAATAAGCCAGCGATTGTCTTGACGGACGGTGAGGAACATGCAAAAGGTTCAGGACGTTCGATAGACGAATATCCAATGTTTGATAAGTTAAATGAATGTAAGGAACTGCTTCTCAAGTTTGGTGGACATCCTTTAGCCGCAGGTTTATCCCTAAAAAAAGAAAATATTAACCTTCTTAGAGAAAAACTAAATGAAAAAGCAGGCTTAACAGAAGAAGATTTTATTCCGAAAGTTTCCTTTGATATGGTGTTGCCATTTGAACAGGTTACGTATTCGCTGCTACAGGAATTTGAACTTTTAGAACCCTTTGGAAAATCCAATGAAAAACCAAGTTTTGCATTAAAGAATGTTCAGCTAATTCATGCAAGAGTAATTGGAAAAAACAAGAATATGGCGCGGCTTACTGTGAAAACACAGAACAGCAATCGTATTTTTACGGCAATGCTTTTCCAGGAGTTTGAAACTTTCGAAGAACTGATTCGAACTAAGTACGGAGAAGACTCTTTGGTGCGTCTTTATGAAGGCACAGCAGAAAATGTATATTTAGACATGATATTTTATCCAAATGTCAATGAATTTAATGGTAATACGACAATTCAGTTTGTAATACAACATTTTAGGTAAAGTTACTTGCATTTTGTGATAGAAATGTTACAATAATGTAGTTGTATAAGAAGATGTAATCTAGATGAAAGGTTGTTAATATGAAAAAATTAGAAGAATATGTTAGAAGCATTCCAGACTTTCCAGAGAAAGGAATTATTTTTCGTGATGTCACTAGTGTATTACAGGATAAAGACAGTTTAAAGATGGCAATTGATGAAATTCAGAAGGAATTAGAAGGCGTTGATTTTGACTTAGTATTAGGACCAGAATCTCGTGGATTTATCTTTGGTGTACCAGTAGCTTACAATATGAACAAAGGTTTCATTCCTGTTCGTAAAAAAGGAAAACTTCCTTGCGAAACAGTAGAAATGGAATATGACTTAGAGTATGGTACAGCAGTGATCGAAATGCATAAGGATGCTATCAAACCAGGTCAGAAAGTTGTAATCATCGACGATTTAATTGCAACTGGTGGTACAATTGAGGCAATTACTAAATTAGTGGAAAGCCTTGGTGGTGAAGTTGTGAAAATCGTATTTTTAATGGAATTAGAAGGACTAAAAGGTCGTGACAAATTAAAAGATTACGATATCGCTTCCGTAATTCGTTACGAAGGAAAATAGAAAACCTGGTGTTTTATTTTTACTATAAACATATATGATTAGTTCATGTCATTTCGCTAGGGGGATTTGCATATGAGAATCGGTGCTTTGGAAGCAGGGGGTACAAAGATGGTTTGTGCCATCGGCGATGAAAAGGGAGTATTGTATAAGAGAATCGTGTTACCGACGAAAACTCCTGAAAATACAATTCCAGATATTATTTCATTTTTTAGGCAAGAAGAGATAGAAGCGCTAGGTATAGGCTGCTTCGGTCCGCTTAATTTGGATAAACAATCTAGAGAGTATGGGACAATTACTAGTACTCCTAAAATTGCATGGCAGCAGTATCCAATTGCAGATACTTTTAGAGAAGCATTGAATGTGCCAATTGCTCTTGATACAGATGTGAATGCAGCAGCTTTAGGCGAGGCAACCTGGGGAGCAGCAAAAGGTGATCAAGTTGTGCTTTATATTACGATTGGCACTGGCGTAGGTGTAGGTGTCTGTATTGAAAATAAGCTGTTACACGGATTGGTACATCCAGAAGCGGGACACATTCTCTTGAACAAGCGAAAAGATGATCCTTATGAGGGTTCCTGTCCATTTCATAAAAACTGTATGGAAGGATTAGCGTCAGGTCCTGCAATAGAGGGCAGATGGAGTGATAAAGCAGAAAATCTCAGTGACAATGAATACGTCTGGGAGATGGAAGCCGATTACATTGCAAGTGCCCTAGCTAATTTTGTTCTTTTGTATTCACCCAATCGCATTATTTTAGGAGGAGGTGTTATGCATCAAGAAAGGCTTTATCCAATGATTCGAGAAAAAGTGAAACATTATTTGAATGGTTATATTACTCATAGAATGTTGGAAGAGGAGATGGATGCTTATATTATTCCGCCGTTATTAGGGGATGATGCAGGAATTAAAGGTGCACTAAAGCTGGCAATTGACAGACTAAATCATATATAAGACATGGAAGATAGAGGAAGAGTATAATTTATGCTTTTCCTCTTTTAAATTCTAGGCTCTATGTCAAGTGTTGGGGTATGATTCTTTGAATCAGGCTCTATCACTGGA
>CALFNR010000083.1:0-11884 GCA_937903005.1 uncultured Lachnoclostridium sp.
ACGAGCCCTTATAGGGCGGAAAACAAACCACCGGCTTAGCCGGTGGTACTGATTCCTATTCACAGAAAGTGAAGATTGATTTATAATAAAAGCAGATATTCTGCGAAAAATTTGCGGAATGTGGGAAGGTTTGGACATGGAAAATATAAATAGAAAATATATTATGGCGCTTGACCAGGGAACGACTAGTTCGCGTTGTATTTTATTTGACAAATCAGGTCATATAGTGAGTATGGTTCAGAAAGAATTTGAACAGATTTATCCAAAGCCAGGCTGGGTAGAACATAATCCTATGGAAATTTGGTCTTCTCAGCTTGGTGTGGCAATGGAAGCTATGGCGATGATTGGTGCAAAACCAGAACAGATTGCAGCTATTGGGATTACCAACCAGAGAGAAACAACGATAGTTTGGGATAAGGAGACTGGTCAGCCGGTATACAATGCGATTGTATGGCAGTGCAGAAGAACTGCATCTGTTATTGATAAGATAAAGAAAACAGATTTTTATGGGAAGCTTCGAAAAAAGACAGGATTGATTCCAGATGCTTATTTTTCAGCAACAAAGATTGCGTGGATACTAGACCATGTAGATGGAGCAAGAGAAAAGGCTAAAAATGGACAATTGCTATTTGGTACGGTAGATACGTGGCTTATATGGCATCTGACCAAAGGAAAGAAGCATGTTACAGATTATACCAATGCATCCAGAACCATGCTGTTTAATATACATGATTTGTGCTGGGATGAAGAATTGCTTGATTATTTTCAGATACCAAGAGCAATGCTTCCAGAAGTAAAACCGTCTAGTTATATTTTGGGTGAAACAGATTCAGCTGTGCTTGGTGGTGTGATACCGATTGCTGGTGTTGCGGGAGACCAGCAGGCTGCGTTATTTGGGCAGTGCTGTTTTAGACCAGGGGATGTGAAGAATACATACGGAACGGGCTGTTTTTTATTAATGAACACAGGACATGACGTAGTAGAATCAAATCACGGTCTTTTAACAACGATTGCAGCAAGTACAAGTGAACAAGTGGAGTATGCTTTAGAAGGAAGTGTGTTTGTTGCAGGTGCAGCGATTCAATGGCTGCGTGATGGACTCCGTATGGTAAAAGAGGCATCTAGTACCGAACAATACGCCAAGGAGGCTAGAACAAACAATGGTATGTATGTTGTGCCTGCATTTGCAGGAATGGGAGCGCCTTACTGGAATCCGTATGCAAGAGGTACGATTGTAGGAATTACAAGAGGGTGTCAGAAAGAACATTTCATTCGTGCAACGCTTGAGTCAATCGCATATCAGGCGATGGATGTCATGGAAGCAATGGAAGAAGATTCAGGTATTGGGCTTACCAATCTGAAAGTAGATGGGGGAGCCAGCGCCAATTCATTTTTGATGAAATTTCAGGCGGATATGATAGGGAAAAATGTGTATCAGCCAGAATGTATCGAAACGACTGCATTGGGGGCAGCATATTTGGCAGGGCTGGCAACGGGCTACTGGTCCAGTAAAGGAGAAATATTGGAAAACTGGAAACTTGGAAGAGTGTTTGAGCCAACCATGGATGAGGAAGAAAGAGTACAACTTAAGAAGGGATGGAAAAAAGCAGTAAAATGCGCTTTGATTTGGGCAGAAGAGGACTAGGAGGAAGTATTTTATATGATAAAAAGCGAATTTTATTATCCATCATGTGATGGCGTAAATCAGTTGCATTGTGTATTGTGGGAACCAGAAGGAGAAGAAGTGAAGGGAGTGCTTCAAATCTCTCATGGTATGGTTGAGTATATTGAGCGTTATGAGTATTTTGCTGCTCAATTGACAAAGGCAGGTTATGTTGTAGTGGGGAATGATCATCTTGGTCATGGAAAAAGTGTAAAAGAAGATGACTTGGGATATTTTGCAAAAGAAGAAGGAAGTAAGAAGGTAGTTGAGGATTTGTACCGTATTACCCAGAAAATGAAGAAAAAATATGAGGGATTTCCTTATTTTGTGATGGGGCATAGTATGGGATCTTTTTTAATCAGACGTTATATCATGACTTATGGAAACGAAGTGGATGGCGTCGTGATTATGGGAACAGGTTTCCAGCCAGCACCAGTATTAGGATTTGGCAGATTGACTGTAAAAGTGATGAAGGCATTAAAAGGAGAACGTTATCGAAGCAGCCTGTGTGACAATCTTTCATTTGGGTCTTATAATAAGAGGATTAAATCAGCCAGAACTACGAAAGACTGGCTCACGAAAGATGAAAAAATAGTAGATGCATATTTAAATGATCCATATTGCAGTTTTATTTTTACTTTGAACGGGTTTGAAACCTTACTTTCTACCATTGCATTTATCCAAGATAAAAAGAATATTGTAAAGATTCCAAAGAAGCTGCCTGTTTTTATGGTGGCGGGTGCTGAGGATCCTGTTGGGGCTTATGGAAAAGGAGTAAGAAAGGTGTATGAAATATACCGTAACAATCAGATTCAAGATATCGAGATGAAACTCTATCCTGGTGATCGTCATGAATTAGTGAATGAGCTTGATCGTGATGTGGTTTGTCAGGATATCTTATCATGGTTAGAACAAAGAACACATAAAACACATAAAATGAAATAAAGATATTTTAAGGAGAGACTATGCGTTACGTTCCGACAGAAAAGCTTGAATTGGGAATGCTGATTGCACTTCCTGTATACGACGACAGGGGACGAATATTAATTAATAGTTACAATGAGTTATCCGAGAAATATATGCAAAGGATAAAGAGTTTTGGATTACAGGGGATTTACGTGGAGGATGATTATTCTTCTGATGTAGAAATTAAAGATAATATCAGCGGTGAGTTAAGATGCAGAGCGATTCAGGCACTGAAAGACATGAATGTTGATGCCTGTATCGGAATATCAAAAGAGATTGTAAATCAGTTACTATGTAATTCAAGCTGGGATTATGGTTTAGTAGATATACGAAGTTTTGATGAGTATATATATCGTCATTCGGTTCAAGTTGCTGTTCTGGCAACATTGATTGGAATTGGGATGGGATTAAAAGATAAAGAGCTGGAAAATCTTTGTCTGGCAGGGCTGTTGCTGGACATTGGAATGATGCATCTTGGGGAAGAACTTTCAACAAAGGAGAAAACCTTAACGTATATGGATTACGCTAATATTAAAATTCATCCAAAAGTGTCTGTAAAAATGTTGGAAGACCGAGATGATATTATGATGACAACTCGCATTGCGATTTTACAGCATCATGAAAATGTAGATGGAAGCGGCTATCCGAATGGTCAGACTGGAGATAAGATTCACAAGTTTGCAAAGATTCTTCATGTTGCAGATACGTATGATGCTCTGATTTCGAAGAGACCGTTTCGTAAATGTTATACGTATCCGGAAGCGGTAGAGTATTTACTAGGTGGATGCAATGTACAGTTTGCGAAAGAAATAGTTTTGTCGTTTGTAAAAAATGTTCCTGTTTATCCGAAGGGGTATCCAATTGTATTATCAGATGGCAGGGAAGGTTTTGTACTTCGCAACAAGAAAGGCTATCCATTAAGACCAGTGGTGCGTTTATTTGATGGGGAAGAACTTGATTTGAGTGAAGTTGGAAAAACAAGAAACATAACGATTCGTTCTGTCATGGATGCGGAAGAAAAGTTTAAATAAGGTTATCATAGGATTGAATAGAAAAGCTTCTGTTGGTGAGTGAGTTAGCAATGGAAGCTTTTTTAGCTTATCGGAAAGTCCTAACATTTATTGTAATATAGGTTGAAACATTAGTAAAACCTAATTATTTCACCTCAAAAATGAAATGAATTTAACATTGAAATTGAATTAAAAAACTTGTGTGCTGATTCGGGAGGAATTTTGTTAATAATTTTTGGACTTGTTAAATATGATGTAGTAGATAGAACTGCATGAAAGAGTGGGGGAGTAAAGATGAAAAATTATTCCATGAAATATCATTTTAATCAAAATCCAAAAGAACCAGAGTCTGCAACGAGGCTTAAAAATGAACAAGCATATCCAAAGAAAAGAACACTAAGCGAAGAGCAGAAAAATGCATTAAAGGGACATTGTTACGAATCTTATTGTCATATTGGTAAAGGGGGAGAAGTGTGGGATCCGGAAGCGTACGCTTTTTTAAATTACAGAAGCGATAAAACAAAGTCTGGAATTATCTCGCCAGAACTAAAGGAGAATGCAAAATTACATAAAATCAATGGACTTTTTGAAGTGGTGCCAGAAAAGATTTATCAAGTAAGGGGATATGATTCTTCTAATTTAACATTAATTCGAACCTTAGAAAGCAAGAAGAACCAGTTTGGATGGGTAGTGATTAACTGTTTGCAGAGCAGAGAGTGTACGTATGAAGCATTGAAACTGGCAGATGCTTATTTTAGACAAAAAAGGGATGGAGAGAAGTTAAAGGGGTATTGTGTACAAGGAAATGTAAAGGCAATCATTCTGACTGAAGCCGCGGAAGCTTGTTATGGGGGGATTAAGGCAGTTTTATACTATAATCAGGGTTGTAAGACAAAGGCGGAAGAAGCGGCCTTTCAGTTGAAAGAAGATATCACAATATTGGCAGGTGATAACTGGTTCTCTACGTGTATGGAAGATGCTGTATATGATGCTAATGTAATGGCGAGAAAGGAAAGTATGGCATATGGCATGTTGCTAGAGGCAAAAGAGAATGGAAAGGTTATGGCTGGAATGGGACAAGGGGCGTCAAATGGAACAAAAGGTTTCTTAAAACCAGGTTCTCTTTTTGAACGTTCTTGTGAATGTTTTGTACGAGGGTTACGTTTGCAGATTCAAGTAAGCAAGGTATTGCCAGGAGCATACCATCTGTACTTTCCAGATTATAATGCCTTATGGATGAGCCATTGGGAAATTCCTTTTTATCAATTAAATGGGATCTATCGACTTAATTGGGAGAATATCTGGGAGTATTATATGGAAGCGTGTACATTATTTCGAGATGCTAAGGTGCTTTTGCAGGCTAATGGCTGGCCTCATTGGGATGAAGAGGAAAATCATTTGCAAAGATATATTAAAAAGCACGCATCTTTGTTAAAATACTGGCACGACGAAACAATTCTTTATGCTAATATGGGGTACTCAGTAGAGGAAATTGTGCAAAAGATAGGGATTCCAAAATCATTTGATAAAGAATACCTTGCCAGTGGGACAAAAGAAGAATGTCTTATGTATGTAAAGGCGGTGTACTCTAAGAATTATGGCTGGTATGATGGTAATCCAGTACATTTTGCTAGATTGGATCGAAAAAGCCATGCAGTGAATTGTTTGAAATATTTTCGAGAGAATTCTCTAGATATCGCATTAGAGGAGTATGAAAAAGGGAACTACCAGGAGGTTGCAGAAATACTTGAGATGGCACTTTTAGCAGAACCATCCAATCAAAAGGTGCGTTATTTACTAGCTGATTGTTTGGAACAGTTAGGATATCAGGCATCTTATGGAGCTCTTCACAATGCTTATTTAAGTGGAGCCTATGAACTTCGAAATCCCAATGGGACAGGAAAACTTGCTGCAGAAGGCGAAAATCGGGATTTGATATCGTTGCTTACACCTGAAATGTTTTTGGAAAAGCTAAGTATTGCATATCATGTAGAAAGTGAAGAGGAAAACTGGGAGCTAGAATTTTATATTCAATTTTCGTTAGAGGAAGTGCAATACTATCGTGTCATTGTAATGAATGGATGTATTATGTATCAGGAAGAGGTTCAGAAACCACCTGTTCCTTTAGTGGAACTAAATAGGAAACAGATGTTTCAAATTCTTTCGAATCTTGGAAAAAGGAAGTGTTTGCAAGAGGCATTGCCAGTTACAGAGAATAAACAATTGAATCAGAATTTAAGGTGTTTGTTTGTCCATATGATTAATCTTTCTGAGTATCGTGGATATGCAGTTATGGAAGAGAATATTCGCGGATGTGTCATTTCGTGCAAAAATATGTTGGTTCGATATTATGATAAGGTAAAAAAGGCGGAAAAAAAGACGAAATTTGAGCTTGAAGTAAGGGATATGAAAGTATGGCGGGAGGAGTATTATCCTAAGCTTGTGGAAGAGACCTATATGGATTTTCCTAAGATGAAAGGAGTTTCAAAGGACGGAGTCTTTCATAAGTATGAGTATTTTTGTTTTTTATATCAATGTTTTCGATATCTGGCAAGGTATTGTAAGGATACCGAAGATAATCGCAAGGTGATTCACTGTATTCAGATACTAGAACCTTATCTGGAACGGTTTGAGGGAGAAGGGTTCGATTCAGAACGTACTGTTTTCTTTAATGTATTTGATTTTCATGGAGTGATGGAAGAAGTAAAAAAGATGGAGGACCTTGGAATTGCATTTCGTGATGATGGTAAGATAACCGCATGTGAACTGACGGAGTTTTTGATGGAGGGATACTGGTATTTGTTTGAAAATTAAAAAAGTTTCTTAGTTTAATACATTGTTGTTGTGGAGTGGAGTGCGATAGCATCCACTCCATATTTTTAAGTAGTAAGAGTAAGGGGAAAAAGGAATGTGTTAAAAGCTCCTAAAAGGAATGGATAAGAACGATTGTATAAAGAGATTCGAAGCTGGATGTTCCGGTTTCTTTTCGCATTTACCCAAATCAAAATCTCAACACAAATCCAAAATAATTGATATTTTTTCATAAGAAATTGTTTTCTATAATTAATTTATGGTGTATGCCAAAAAAAGAATTTGAGTTTCTGGGGAAATGTTTTATGTAACTTATGTTACAGGAAAGGATGAAGGAAATGAGAAAGGTATTTCACAAGTTAGGCAGCGCAGTCTTAATTGTGTCCATGATTAGTACTTCTGTAGCAATGCCAGAGCGTCTGTTTCAAAAGAACATAACAGTGCAGGCAGAAGAAACAGAGAGCAGCGCAGATCTGAAAATAAGTGATAAGATGCAGGTCAAAGTTGATGGTGCAGATGAAGCAGATTTAAAATTGTACTCAAACGGGGTGTATGAAACAAAATTTGAGATGGATGCAGGAGCACATACGATTCAGGTTATGAAAAATGGTGCTACATACAAAACAAAAAAGAGCGTTACATTGGATACAGCTCAAACAGTCTATGTGAGAGTAATCAATGGTGAGGTACAAGATTCTGTTAACAACAAAGAGGAGTTTCATACAGCTGCACTTGTTGGTAATTTTACTGGGCTAGATTTTGTAGATGAAAGTAATAATTCATACAAAGTAGCAAGTTGGAATCCAGCAGATGCCAATGCAGAACTAACTTATCTTGGCGGAGGAATTTTTTCTAGAACATTTAAGTTTAAAGCATTAGAAGAAGATTTGCAACTGGGCGATGGCGGGTACAAAGTAGCTTTAGATGATGGATGGGATGTTAGTTTTGGAAATGGTTCAGGTAACATTGAACTTACCATTCCAAAAGGAACTGAAGAACTTACTGTTTTTGCAGATATCTTAAAAGGAACTGTTTATGATTCCGTAAGAAGCGGTTCTTACAAAGTTACACAGAACGACCCAACGGCAGATATTAATTTGAATGCATTTGATTATACAGTATCTGTAATTGGAACGGTTCGTTGTGGTGTTTCGGAATGGGATACGAAAGCAACAGGATTTGAATTTACTAAGCTTACAGATTCCTTATATATATATCAGGCAACCCTTACAAAAGGAACCTATCAGTACAAAGCAGCAATTAACTATCAATACTGGTATGAAGCAAATGGTGGTGATAATAAGTCATTTGAAGCTGCCGAAGCGAAGCAGCAGGTTATCTTCTTATATGATGCAAAAGACGAAAGTCTTTACGATTCTGTGACTTCTGGTGATATTATTGCAGCTAGACTTGGTATGCAGGCTGAAAAAGCAGTTTCTAAGGTGCAGAATAATGCCAATGGTACTACTACCTTTATTACAACCTTAGCAAATAAGGGGGATAAGGTACAGTTAGTATATGCACCAAAAGCAGATATTGCAAAGAAAACCACTGTAACCATGAAAGAAGGAAAAAACAGCAAAGGAAATTTTGATGGAACCTTTGTATCGGATGCAATCTATTTTGGAGACGATGCATTAGATTACGTATTTTATTATGTAATCAATGATAAGATGACATTAGATGATATTGCTAAAGTTGTTGAAATTGAAGGAGCACTTTATTCAAGCTATACAAGAGAAAAATTCACAGGAAGATTAATTACAGTTCCTGGAACATTTCCTGGAAAGAGCTGGGTTGAAACTTCCAATGTTATGACTTATCTGGGAGATGGTTTATACTCTTATACATTTAAGGATGTGCCAGCAGCCAATTATGAGTTTAAGATTGCGACAGGTTCTTGGGCAGAGAATTACGGTGTAGATGGTATTCCAAGCGGTGCTAACTACGCAGTAGCAGTGCCAGAAAAACAGGATGTAACGATTTATTATACAGACTTAACGACACATCGTGCGGTTACAAGTTTAACATATAAGTTTGCATCTGCTAAAGTAACAGGAGATGGCATTGATGTTACATTAGAAGATCCAGGACTTACTGGTATCTATAAAGCGAGTGTTGCTATGAAAGCTGGAACTTACAGCGATTTAGTACTAGGTTATGAGGGTAGCAATTTACCAATCGATACAATCAATTTAAAAGAAGACAAAGAAGTAACATTTTATTTCGATCCATCTACAGGAATTTATTACAACGATTCTACCATGGTAGAAACCAACAAAGAAGCTGTAAAATTCGATTCCAAAGATACTGCATATAAGAGCATTTTTGGAGCAGTAGAAGAAGGAAAGAACGTTACATTTTCAATTGATACTGGTTCCGATGTAACCAAAGCCCTTTTAATTGTAAAAGGACAGGATTTAAAGAGCATCGATATGAAAGCAGCAGAAAATGGCTCTAATAAGAAATGGTCTGCTGATGTAACATTTGACAAATATGGACAGTACACATATTTCTTTGCATTATATTATGGTTCCTATGTTCAGATTTACTGTGACGATGATGGCTATTATGGCACAGGACACTTAACGAATTTATCAGAGTTAAAAGCATATGACTTAGTTGTATATAAATCAGGTTACAAAACACCTGACTGGATGAAAAATTCAGTTATTTATCAGATTTTCCCTGACCGTTTCTTTAATGGAGATAAATCTAATGATCAGGCACAGACAACATCTCGTGGTGCGACAGATTATGAATATATTACAAAATGGTATTCATACCCAGAAAATCCATCTCAAGAAGAGTTACATCCAGATGAATATCCTGAAAATGCTTGCAAAGGTGATGGAAACTGGAACAACGAAATCTATGGTGGTGACTTAAAAGGTATCGTTGACCGAATTGATTATTTAAAAGCACTTGGAGTAAATGTAATTTACTTAAATCCTGTATTTTCATCTATCTCCAGTCATAGATATGATGCAACAGATTACAGAAAGATTGACCCTATCCTTGGTGATTTAGGAGATTTTAGCGAACTTGTAAAAGCAGCAGAGAATAATGGCATGCACATCGTGCTAGACGGTGTATTTAACCATGTATCCGATGATTCTATTTACTTTGACCGTTACTATAAATTTGTAGGTCAAGATGGCAAAGTAGGAGCTTATCCATACTGGGCTTATGTTTATGATTGTATGAGTGAGAAAGGCGTTACACAGGAACAGGCTATTGCAGATGCGAAGGCATATTTCAAATCAAAAGGTGTAACGGATTTTTCTTATACAGAATGGTTTAAGATTGAAAATAAGTTTATGACAGATGACAAGGGCGTTGAAGTGAAAGATACGATTGGTGACAGAACAGGTAAATCTGTATATACTTATGAAGGCTGGTGGGGATATGACAGCATGCCAGTTATCATGTCCACCAATGGTTCAGAGTATCAGACTGGTAATTGGGCAAAAGAAATCATCGATGGTTCTGGCTGTGTAACACAGTACTGGTTATCAGAGGGTTCTAACGGATGGCGTCTTGACGTTGCCAATGAAGTATCAGACGAAACATGGCAGCATTTCCGTAAATCTGTAAAAGGATTAGATTCCGATGCTGTTATTATCGGAGAAATCTGGGATGATGCAACTGAGTATATCTTAGGTGATATGTATGATTCTGTTATGAACTATGTATTCCGTAATGCAGTACTTGATTACGCAAAAGGCGGAAGTGCTAAGGATTCCGTAAGGACATTAGAGAAGATTCGAGAAAGATATCCAAAAGAAGCTTTTTATGCAATGATGAACTTAGTTGGTTCTCATGATACAACCCGTTTATTATCTTTCTTAGATGGCATTAATGATGATAGGCAACAGACTGATATTGATAGTGCGTTCCCAACTTATGAAAAAACATCACTACAAGCAAAACAGCGTCAGTATTTAGTGGCGTTAATTCAGATGACTTATCCAGGTGCTCCTACTATTTATTATGGAGATGAACTTGGCATGGTAGGTGCAGATGACCCAGATAACCGTCGTGCTATGACTTGGGGCAAAGGGAACAAAGAATTAGTAGAATGGTATGCAACGCTAGCAAATATTCGTAGTAAATATTCTGCACTTCGAACAGGAGAGCTCACACCAGTCTCTTTAGATGATGAAGCATTAATGTCTTATGTTAGAAATGACGCAGAGAATACGTTAGCAGTTGTTACAAACAATAGCAGTAATGTAAAGAAATTATCTTATGTACTGCCAGAAGCATTAAAAGCAGATGGTGTTATATTAACAGATTTAATTAGTGGCGAAACATATACAGTGGAAGATGGAGCAGTATCCATTACAGTTCCTGCATATCGTGGAGTGATCTTGACTTCAGATGTAAAGGCATTGGATGTTGATTTAGATGGATTAAAACCTGCATATGATGCGACCTTTACTGTAGAAGATTCGGAAACACCAGATGTACCAGTACCAACAAGCAGTGCACCAGTGGTAGAACCATCAAAAGAACCAGTTGTTTCACCAGCTCCAGCACCATCCCAAAATCCAGTGTTAAAGAAACAGACGATTACAGTTCCTGAGACATACTATACCAAAGAAGTTGGCAGTAAGTCGTTCTCATTGAGAGCAAAGGCAAAAGGGGCTCTTTCTTATAAGACGAGTGATTCATCTGTAGTAACAGTAACAAGTAACGGAAGAGTAATGATAAAAGGTGTCGGAAAAGCCTACATTAAAATTACAGCAGCTCAAACCAGAACTTATAAGGCAGCAACTAAGACAGTTGCCGTAAAAGTAATTCCTAAGAAGATTGGCTGTTCCTTAACGAAAAAATACAGCAATAAGAAATATTCTATGGTTGTAAGCTGGCCTAAGACAAAGAAAGTAACTGGTTACAAGATTGAATATGCTACCAATGCAAAATTTGCTGGTAAGAAAGTTGTAACAGTTAAGAGTAATAAAGTATCCAGTATTACCATACCGAATTTGAAAAAAGGAAAAAACTATTATGTAAGAATTAGGACTTATAAAACAGTAAAAGGTATTTCCTATCACAGCGGTTACAGTAATGTGAGAAAGATTAAAATGTAAGTAATATGAAATGTGTTGTTAATAATTATTTGCATAACTAAAAATATTGATATATCTTCGGCTTTGATAGTTAAGCTGTCTAATCCCTGAATTGATGGTGAAATTTGCGAATATTGCAAGAATAAAGGAATAGTACTCAGCGGTGAGGAATAAAAACTTTTCGAAATAAAATAGCCAAATTTTATGCAGAATAACCTTCTGTGCGATAAAATGTAAGTAACAAATTTTTCGCACAGGAGGTTTTATAGATGAATAAAAGACAAAAACGAGAACGGTTGAATGAAATTCAAAGTTCCCGTTTAGTCCTTTTGTAGAAATTAGTTGTTCAAAAATAAGGA
>CALFNR010000084.1:0-56252 GCA_937903005.1 uncultured Lachnoclostridium sp.
TCGTAAACAACTAATACGGCTTGACCTGATTCCATCCATTCTTCACCAATCGCACATCCTGAATAAGGAGCGATATATTGAAGTGGAGCAAGTTCACTCGCTGTAGCAGCAACGATTGTTGTATAATCCATTGCACCGTATTCACTTAAAGTTTTAACAATACCAGCAACTGTAGAGGCTTTCTGTCCAATTGCAACATAGATACATTTTACCCCTTGACCTTTTTGGTTGATGATTGTATCAAGGGCAATCGCAGTCTTACCAGTCTGTCTGTCACCGATAATCAACTCACGTTGACCACGTCCAATTGGAACCATGGAGTCAATCGCTTTAATACCTGTCTGTAAAGGTGTATCTACAGACTTACGAGAGATAACACCAGATGCTACTCTTTCGATTTGTCTATATTTTGTGGATGCAATAGGTCCTTTCCCGTCAATCGGTTGTCCTAATGCATTAACAACACGGCCTAACATAGCATCTCCAACAGGAACTTCAACTACTCTACCTGTTGTTTTTACTATATCGCCTTCATTTATATTTTTGGCATCACCAAGTAAAACCGCACCAACATTGTCTTCTTCTAAGTTAAGAACCATGCCATAGATTTCGTTAGGGAACTCTAAAAGTTCACCAGACATGGCATTTTCCAAACCATGAATACGTGCAATACCATCCGCAACCTGGATTACGGTACCTACGTCAGATACTTGAAGTTGTGTGCTATAATTCTTAATCTGTTCTTTAATAACGGAACTGATTTCTTCCGGCCTCAAATTCATGATACCTATGCACCTTCTTTCTATTTGTAATTAAGAGAGTTGTATTTTAGAAAGGCTCTTTGCCATCTGATCAATCTCTGTTCGAATACTGCTGTCTACAACTCTGTCACCAATTCGTAGAATCATTCCACCAATAATGTCAGGGTTGACTTCGTAATGGAACTCTAATTGTTTGAAAGATGTAACTTCTAACAGTCTTTTTGTCAACTGAAGTTTCTGTTCCTCTGTTAATTCAACTGCAGTTGTTACACTTACAACTCCAATATTTTTATATTCTTTCACTTTTTCTTCTAAGTACTGAAAAATATGATTTAATTCATCATAGCGCTCTTTTGTTACAACGATAACAAGAAAGCCTACCATGGTGTCGCTAATTTTACCTTTAAAAATATTTTCCACTACCTGAATCTTTTCATCTTTACTAATCTTTGGATGATTTAACAAAGTAACAAGGTCTTCATTTTCAGCGAAAACTTCTTTCACAAAAGCCTCTTCCTCTAAAATCTGTTCTAAAGCATTTTCTTCTAAGGCTAGTTCAAAAAGCGCCTGTCCGTATGTTTTAGAAACTAGCTTTGCCATGTTCCATCACCCATCTCTCTTAACGTTTCATCAAATAAATGATTTTGAGTTTTTTCATCCATAGAAGTTTTTACAATCTTACCAGCCATAGCAGCCGCAACATTGATAATCTCCTGTTTCATCTCATCTTGAACTTTAGACTTTTCTAACTCAATATCTTTATTGGCACGATCAATTATTTTAACAGCTTCTTCTTTTGCTTCGTTAATAATAACAGTCTCCTGCTTTAACGCTTTCTTACGTGCATCACTGATAAGAAGTTCTGCTTCTTTATCAACCTGTTTTAACTTGCCATCGTATTCAGCTTTGAATTCTTTGGCCTGTTTTTCATCACGTTCAGCATTATCAAGCTGATCTTGAATATACTGCTGTCTTTTTTTCAAAAAGTTTCTTGCTGGATTGAACAGTAAGTTTGACATGAAGAAGAATAAGACTAGCATGGCAACTGCCATTATTCCTGCATCTACAAGTAACTGTAGGTCCAAACCGAAGATTCGGTTATTCATCCAGCCTGTTTCTAACAGAATAAAGTTCACTTTCTTGCCTCCCTTCGATTGGCTTTTCTTTTATTACACAAAACTAGAATCTGCCTAAAAGTGGGTTAGCGTATAATAATAAGAATGCAATAAGTAAACCATAAAGACCTGTTGTTTCGGCAACGGCCTGACCAAGAAGCATTGTAGACATGATTGTACCTCTAGCTCCTGGGTTACGTCCAACTGCTGCTGCACCGTGACCAGCTGCGATACCCTGTCCAATACCAGGTCCAATACCTGCGATAACTGCCATACCTGCACCTAATGCGGAAAATGCTGCTACTAAGCCTTCGTTTGTTATATTCATTGAAAATTCCTCCTTAAATAAAAAATAATTCTTAATTTTATTCTTCACCAAATGTGTCAGAAATAAATACCATAGTTAGCATACAGAATACATAACTTTGGATTGCTCCAGAGAACACGTCAAAGTAAGCATGTAAAAATGCTGGCCAAGCCAATGTTAGAAGCTTTGGAAGCAAACCGTAAACTAATGCCATCATCAGAGTTCCTGACATAACATTACCGAATAAACGTAATGATAGTGAAATTGGTGTAGCTATTTCACCAATAATATTGATTGGTGTTAAAATAACCGGTTTAAATAATGCTGTAATATGCCCAATCTTCTGATACTTAAATCCATTATAGTGGATTAAAAAGAATGTAATCAGAGCTAGACTAAGCGTTGTACCATAGTCAGCCGTTGGTGGTCTTAAGCCAAACAAACCTGAAATGTTCGATAAGAATATATATGCAAACAATGTCCCAATGTAGTTTGAAAACTTATAGCCATGTTTCTCACCCATGCTGGAATTCGTCAGGTTGTCAACTGATTCAACAATCAGTTCGATGAAGTTTAAGAATGCACCTGGAGCCTTTGTAGGATCTGCCTTTTTAATAACCCTATTCGCTATTACGCTAAATATAATTAACGTTAACATAACGATAAAAATGGCTATATGTGTGTTGGTAATATAGAGTTCTTGTCCAAATAAATGATATTGATGAAATCCATTAATACCAAGATCCAACTCATTCGACTTATCTGCTGCTTTTGCTGTCTCAGCAGCTAAAACAAGTGGCTGTAATGCCATCCAACCATTCACAAACTCACCTTCCTTTTCTTTATATTTTAAATCAAGCATACCATGATGGCACACTATCTATGAATAAAAGGTTGAAAATATGCAGATATTTTTAACCCCATCATACCAATAAATAACCCAATTGGATTAATTACTTTTGGAAAACAGAATGCTGTCCCAACTGCTACGAGCATTACAAGAAAACGAATCATTGTTTTCTTTTTCATTACTTTTTCAGCTGATTCAGGTTCGAGATCAAGACAATAATCCAGACTTCTATATAAATGAATCGCCATGAATGCAGAAAGAATACAACCAATAATCAGACCTGTCACATAAGAACGTCTGTTATTCATTAACAATACCCCTAATACCGTAAATGGAACTGCATATAAAAGAATACCCAAAAGTAGTCTGTTTAATGTTTGTTTTGAATCTTCCAATATCTTACTCCTTATCAGTACCATTTTCACTCCTGCTATCTTCCTTAGAAGATTGACCTTTTGCAGTAAAGTGCCTCCAATATTCAAGCTCCTCATTTTCTCTCTTTAAGTCTTTCAAGTAGAAACTCTTAGTTAAATAATAGACATTTCGAAAGGCTGCAAGAACCCCCAAGAAAAAAAGAATAATAAATAAATAATGTGTTTTAAAATGCTTATCTAAATAATATCCAGCAATTACACATAAACATATTGGGGTTAGAAATGTAATCCCAACTTGCGATATCATCGTCAATGCTTTTAAAACTGAACGACTTTCTCTTTTCATTTTATGCTCCAATATTTCTTGATAATTTTTAGATACTGACATTATATACACTTTGTTTACCTTTGTCTACCTTAAAATGAAAAAGGAGTAGATAACTACTCCTCAATTTTGTTTATTCTTCTAATATGTCTTTCATCATTAGAAAATTCTGTATTTAAGAATGTATCTACAATCTTAATTGCAAGTCCAGGGCCAACTACTCTTCCCCCCATGGCTAAAATATTAGCGTCATTATGTTCTCTTGTTGCCTGTGCACTAAAGCAGTCATGGCATAAAGCAGCTCGAATTCCTTTTACCTTATTTGCAGCAATTGAAATCCCAATACCAGTACCACAAATCAAAATACCTTTCTCACAAGTTCCGTCTACAACGGCATGCGCTACTTTTCTAGCATACTCAGGATAGTCTACAGATTCCTCATTAAAACATCCATAATCTTCGAAAGGGATATTATTTTCTTTCAGATACCCAATAATCTCTTGCTTTAAGGCATATCCGCCATGATCGCATCCAATTCCTATCATTCCTGGTCCTCCTCATTAAGTTTTATTAATGATTTCTTAATTAATCTTGATAATTCAGAAAAACATTCCTCGTAATCTAAAACAGTCCCTCCATAGGGGTCAATTACATCTCCCTCTTCACCAACATACTCCTTTAGCGTATATAAGTTACCAGAGAGTCCAAATTCCTCTGCTATTTTCAATTTTTGTGCAAATGTCATCGTGATAACAAGAACATTACCCTCTAGATCTTCTTTTGTCAATTGAGTCGAAACATGATTATCCAATGACAAGTTATGATTTTCTACCACCATCTCCGCTTTCTGATTGGATGGTTCTGGAAACAATACAACAAGCCCACGTGAACACACTTCAATTGTTCCATCTACTGACATCCCACGGTAAATTGCCTCTGCCATTGGACTTCTGCATGTATTTCCTGTACAAACAAAGACGACTTTATCATACTTCATCAGTATCACACCTTTCACTACTTGAAACATCTATCACATGATATCCTGCCGCTTTAAGCAAACGGTTCATAATTGCCTGTCCCAAATTATTTTTTGAAAAACATTCACCATATATATATTCTACTTCAAGGTGGTCAAACTCCCTTAATATTGCATACAAATGTCTTGCCACTGACTCTTCATCTTTTCTAGAGCCTATGCTCATCACATAATCAGCCTTATATTTATTCTTCGTTTCTTCTGTTGCAATAACGCCAACCTTACAGTGGCCGTTTCTTTTTTCTTCTACTGCTTTATTAATGGCACGTACAACTTCCTCTTCTTGTCCATCATATAAAGTTAAATCTCCCTTTGGAGCATAGTGTTTATACTTCATTCCTGGTGCTTTTGGTTTTAAGCCATCTTTGACTCCCTTTGTCAAAATCGCCTTATCAACCACCACCTCACCAATCACTGCTTCTAACATTTCTTTTGTAATATAACCTGGTCTCAAGATTGTGGGAACATCAGAAGTCATATCTACAATAGTGGATTCTATGCCTATACCAACTTCTCCACCATCAATTACCATGTCAATCTTTCCATCTAAATCTTCAATTACATGTTCCGCCCTAGTTGGACTAGGTCTTCCAGATGTATTTGCACTAGGTGCAGCAATTAAAACTCCCGATGTACGAATTAATTCCAATGCGATTGGATGATTTGGCATTCTAACAGCAACGGTATCTAATCCACCTGTGGTTCCATAAGGAACTTTATCACTCTTATTAAATATCATGGTCAAAGGACCTGGCCAAAAGGCCCCTGCAAGCCTCTTTGCATTTTCTGGAATTTTATTGGTTAACACAGATAAGCTATTCATATCTGCAATATGAATAATTAGCGGATTATCAGATGGTCTGCCTTTTGCTGCATATATCTTTTTTGCAGCGCTGGAAAGCAGTCCATCTCCGCCTAACCCATATACCGTTTCTGTTGGAAACGCTACTAATCCTCCACTTTTTAAAATACTTGCCGCTTCATCAAAATCTTTCTTACTACAGGTATCCTTATTAATTTTCTTAACTTTTGTTATCATTTATAAGACCTCTTTTATGCATTCTGTTCTAAGTATTTCTTTATGCCATCCCTAATAGCTCCTGCCATTTTCTTCTGATATTCATCTTCCGTCAAAAGCTTTGCCTCAGCTTGATTCGATAGAAAACCACACTCTACAATTACCAATGGACATTGGGTTTTTCTAAGCATATAATAGGAATCATTTGCTTTTGCAACCCTATGATTGCCATCTGCAATAACCGACTTTATGGTTTCTTGCAGTGTTTCCCCCAAAACCTTTCCTTTTTCCGATTCTTGATGATAAAAAACCTGGGCTCCTTTTGAGCTTTCCTGTTCAAAACTATTCTGATGAATACTTACCGCAAGAACTGCGTTGCTGCTATTTATTATTTCAACACGTTTTTGCATATCGGCACGTTTCTTATTACTGTCTGTACTTGCATACAAACCACAATCTTCTTTACGTGTCAATATTACCTCATATCCTTCTGATTCCAGCACGTCTTTTAGCAATAGTGAAATCTTCAGATTAATATCTTTCTCAAGAACCTCATTAACACCAACCTTGCCAGGATCAAATCCTCCATGACCAGGATCAATCACAATAACTTTCTTGTCTTTTTCCTTTGTATCATTCGTCACAATATTGGTTGTTCCAAATGTAGCTACACTATCTTTTAATCCATACCCTAGTGCAACTACCAAAAGTAAGATAACAATAACACCACAAAACTTTTTCATAGATTACAACCTAAAATTCTCTTTTCTATCATTTTATGAAAAAGTTTTGTTCTTATTCTTATTTTCTAATTAATAAACTTCTGTATTATATTCCAAACGCTGGACTTCTCCATTCCAAGCTTCCAGTAAGCCGTTCCTGCAACACCTGCATCAGATGCTGCTTTCATTCTTAATTCAACGGATTTATCATCTTCTAACCATACCTTGTTTAATCCTTCTTCTGTCTTAAACTCAGCATAATGCTGCCCGGTTTCCTCATTCCATTGAATTTTTGCTCCATTTGCATCTATAACAGCACGACTCTGTCCCATACCATATGCAGCACTAGATACCTTTCCATCTGCTTTTTCTGTCCAAATTCTTGTATAGAAAGGAAGACCTACTACAACTCTTTCTTTGTCCACATCCTTTAAGGTATTATCAATTGCATCCCTAAAGTATCCAATAGAAGATACTGAGCCACTTTCCTCTGAATTGCCATGATGTTCATCATAAGCCATTATTACTACATAATCTACAATCTGTCCCTGTTCTTTCAAGTCATAAAAACTATTGTAAGGAGCAGGTACATAATTATCTACTGATAAAACGATTCCATTATTTCTACACTTGATAGATAACTCCCTTAAAAACTGAATGTAATGCTGTGCAGATTTAGATGTAATATTTTCAAAATCAATATTGATACCATCCAAATCATACTTAATTGCACTAGCAATTAACTCATTCTCAAGTTTTTCTCTTCTAGAAGTGTAAGATAATAACTGATTCATATCCACTTCTTTATTAAAATCATCACACAGAGCCCACACCTCAACGCCAGAATTATGTGCTCTTGTTACATAATTCTCACTTGCCAATGAACTAATTGTTCCTTCATTGCTTGTAACAGAGAACCATGTAGGGGAAATTGTATTAATCCCTTTTGACTGATCCAATACTGTTAATAGATTGTTATTGGCATCTTGATTCGTTACTTGGTGCCAGCCTAGCGAAATGGTGTATTCTTTGCTGATATGAGAATACTTTTCTTCTACATAATTGTTTTGAAGTGTCTGATATTCTGCTGCTGTTACATGCTTTCCTTTCACATAACCAATAACACCATCCTGTGTCATTACCATTTTGAACTTAGCATCTTTTACTTCTTCTGTATCAACATAAGTTAATACAGCACCTTCTTTTAACTGCACAAGTATATCCTTTTTTATACTTGCTCCACATCGAAGCTGTGTCGCTTTCTTTACTTTCGAATACAAATAATCCTGTCCCCAGTCATACTGAATCACAACACGATTAGGCTCTTCATATACCTCATATTCTATATTAGAAAATAATTTTACATAATTCAATGCAACATAAACCTTATCACCAATTGTTTTCACAATCTGATAAGGAACAGTTGATTTACTCTTATTTACATAATAATCCTTTGAACCTATTTCTGTTTTTATCACTTCAGACTGAGTTGTAAATATCAATAAATTCTCATGCGTATCCCAATAAAAACGATGATTTAAGTATTCCCTCACCGTTTCATAGTCTACATAAGCAACACCATCAAGATATAAGCCCTGCTCATCCGATACTTTATTCTGCAAAATAACCATTACTTTGTCTGAGTCAACTTTGTAATACTCTTTCAAATCCATAACTTTCTTACTTGGTACAAGTTTTTTTATTGCAATTGCACTAATTGCTATAACAAGTACTATAAGCACTCCAAGTATCAACATCAAAAGCCTATTATGCTTGATTTTCTCCATTCTGTTTTCCTCCCGTACCTCTATTCACGAATAAAACTACTAAAACATATATGATATATGAGGATAACAGCCCAATTAGTGCAATCCAAATGATTAACACTTCTTTTCTCTTAGCCCCTGCCTCATCGATTATAATTTCAGATACGCTGCACTCTTCTATAAATTTTTGTGTTGTAACTTCATAGTCTGCTGCAACTGTATCCATAAGCTGCTCATCCTTCCTAAGTCTTCCAAGCAAATTATAATCGCTGATTTTCTCTATAGTTTTTCCATTTTCATCTTCCGTTCCTTCAACTGGAATAAACACAAAATATTTTGTATCAAAACCTGTAGTAATATAGCAATTATACGCAATATTTCCTTTGCTATTCATTTTGTAATAGCCTGTAAACTCTAAAGATAATCCTTCCATTCTGACATAACTAATATGTTCATTATAGGCTTTTTCAATATCACTTTCCCGCCTAATGTTCGCCACCCGAAATGGATTCAAAACCATACCTGAGCAAAGGAGTATGATTGCTACTGCCAGTAATATTAAGGTTCCTGCCAATTCAAAGAAACGCTTTTGATTAAATGTCATTCCCTCTGATTTAATAGTTCTTTTCATAACTCTCCTATACTATAGCAATACTTTTTTGCACTTAGTCGTTCTTATTATAGCACTATCTTAGAATATTGTACAAGAAAAAGCTAGAAATAAATATAGGGAGCCTGTATCGCTCCCTATATTGTCAAAGGAACTTACAACGAAATATCTGTTCTTTATAAACAGCTTAACTGCCGGAACGGTATAGAGGTATTCCTATTTTATTTTGTTATAATGAACTCCTACAACTTTTCCTTGTTCATCGTATATGTAGTCCGACATATAATTTGCATTTTCCTTGACTAAATATCTTTTCTTTCTCATGATATCGGAATATGTATATTCCTTTCCATCAATGCATACTTCAAGGCCTTTTTTACTCGCCTCCTCGATATCCATTAAAATCCACTGATTCTTATTTCTCATCCTTGTCATCTCCCAGCTGATAGTAGAAGGTGCAGGAACGATTTACATAATAGAGAACCTATAATCTGACTGTGAAACATTTTATATTTGCTCTCTATTTTACATCACTCAAGTCTAGCTAATCGAAATAAATAAGACTCTTTTCCTGTGTCTGTACAGACTCCTCCTTTTCTCCTTGTGCATTTTCATAAATCCTGTTACGCAGCTCATAGGTTTTCTTATTCTGTGCAACCTGTATAATATTAGGATCTTTCCTTATCAGTTCCTCCACTACCTCATTGACTGGATAGTTGACTATTGATGCATCTTGCAAAGAGTTCATATACAGTGTTGCATATATACAGGCACCATCAAAAAGATAAGCATCCACCACGCCACTTGACATTCTTAGTATTTCCTCTTCACTTAAACCAAGCCATAATCTTCTTTCATTAGAATCTTGTCCTTCTTCCACACGAATTACTTCTTTTTTCCCCAGTAGAACAAAATCAGCCCCATTTGAAAAGGATATTCGAATATCTATAAAATCTCCTCGTTTTAACGCATCCGCATTGCGAATAAACGTATAAGGCACCTTCCGCAGTCCTTCCTTATCACTCCGTCCATCAATCAGCATATAGGAATTAATAATACTGCCCTTTTGCAACGGTTGCTTTAGCCTTTTGCCAATACACGCATCAAAATCAACTGCCAAAAAACTCTCACCTTCATTAATAACCGGCACCTTCATTACATCATTCTGCGTAAGTACTTGACCAGACTCTACATCTTTACGAAGTGCACAGATATAAACTCTCTTGTCTTCTGCTATTCTGCTGTCTTTTTTCTTAATAAATATTACGCCTATGAGAATACCTGCTCCTATGCATAAAACTAACAAAATACCTTTTACAACTACACGCAGATAGTATTTTCTCCTGCATCTTACAATCTTCATTCATACCTCCTTACAAAAGAGACTGATATATTTTAGCTGCACGATCTGACACCTCAAATGTTTGTCTGATTAGCTCCATTGATTTTAGTTTGATTTTACCATTATCAACAAAATGAATCCCTTTATTACTCATAGCCATATCAATGTATTCCCAAGTCCTATATGATTCTATCTGCCTTACATAAGAAAGGAACTTCTCGTATTCACATATTCTCCAAGCTTGGCTATTTCCTAATATAACCTTCTGGTTACAGCCCATGATTTCTTCCATATATCTAACAAACTTTGAACCAATATCATAAACAACAAAATCATATTTTTCAATCAAACAATTGTGTTTGCACACCTTTAAGGACGAACTATAAAAATCTAACTTTCCAACCTGAAAACCTGTCAAACTCTGCTTGATATATGTATACTGCTGTAAATTCTCTGCTAGTTTTCTAAAATCTCCGCTGTCATTCAGCTCCACTACTGCAACCTTGGCCTTATGGTATTTCTCCAGATAACATGCAAAATTGATGGCAAATAGAGTTGTGCCTACACCTCGATACAAACCTATAACTGCAAAAGTTCGATTACGAATCACCTTCCTCTTCCACAAACATTCTTTTTTCCACTCAAAAAAACATAATCACCTCCAGAACTTTCATTTGATACAACATAACGAATTACACTATCAAATACTACTTTTTCTTTTTGATAGTCACTATCATAAAATAACCGCTTCAGATACGGTACAGAAATGCAGAATTTACAAAATGCATTCTTCATTATCCTTTGCTGATTTTCTCCATCCAACAAATTAAACAGATATAAAACAGATTCACAATCACAAAGTTTATCCATCCAGAACATCGTCCTTTTCCACTCCCATGGCTTTGTCCCTATCACAAGTATCCTGTTTCGTTCGTGAAGAAACTCTTCTAAGTTTGCCTCTGACAATTTTCCATAATCTTTGATTACAAAACGATAATGACTCCTTCTAGAATCACTAATCCAATTCTCTCTAGACTGCATTCTTGTATGTTTCACGTACCAGTATCCATCTTTTTCTTTTACTTCAGGGTAGTATGTAACAAATTCATTCAAAAAACCACTTTCATTCCATTCAACATAAATAGAATTTCCATTAATTTTTGAAACATAACTAGTTAATGCTAATGCAATATGTGTTACTCCTACCCTGTCTTCACTTCCTGCTATCGCAATGCAATATGACATAACCGAACTTTCCTTATTAATCTCCCCTATTCTTGGCACCTTTTTCACATAGCTCTTAACTTCCTCCACTGATTGAAACCGCTTCGATGGTGCCACCTTTATACATCGTTCTATGAGTTTATAGAATCTGTGATTTCGTATCAATATCCAAGTCCACTTTCTCGAGACACAAGACGGTTGATAAAGTGTTCCCGTTACTAAAAAGTAAAGTAGACAACCTATACTATAAATATCACTTCTCTCATCTGCTAGATTCTTAAGCCGCTCTGGTGCCATATATCCTGGTGTGGCCATATAGAAAGATGTGTCCTTATACTCTTCTGCATAAACAGCAGCACCAAAGTCTAACAATTTCAATTTTCCCTTATAAACCAAAATGTTATCCGGCTTCAGATCAAGATATAAAATTTCCTTATGAAACGTATGTAAATATTGTATGAGATCACAAATTTGAAATGTAAAATCTACGATACTCCTTTCATCTAAATATGAAAGACGTAGTCGAAATGCTTTTAAAGATTCACCCTTAAGATATTCCTCGATAATATATGAATATTTCTCATCTTCCTCAATATCATATATTATTGGGATGTTTGGATGTTTTAAAGATTTTAAAATATGAACTTCCTTCATAAGCTGAGCATAAGCCTCATGTTCTTTTGAAATTCGTTTTATTGCACGATAAGCACCTAATGTTACATGTTCTGCAAGGAAAACAACTGACGTGCCTCCACGACCTAACTCACTTATGATTCGATATTTTGAAAACCATATAACCTCGATTCATCGACCCTCCTTTTCTCAGATTAGTTATGTCATACACCAAATTATAACGACATGTTACATATAATTCAATATTTTTTAGCACGAATATTTTCACAATCTTTTTCATATTCTTTGTACATATTTAACATACAAGACAAATTAATTGACTTTATTATTTTTTTAAATTATACTTTGTATACAACATAATTTTTAGTTTACACTATCTATGTAATGAAAGCATCGGAAGGATGTGATTAAGTGAAAATCGAAAAGATAAATGAAAATCAAATACGTTGTACATTAAGCAAAGCTGATTTAGTTGACCGGCAGTTGCGTATCAGTGAACTTGCTTATGGAACTGAAAAAGCAAAAGCACTATTTCGTGAAATGATGCAACAAGCATCTGCCGAATTCGGTTTTGAAGCAGATGATATTCCTTTGATGATTGAGGCAATTCCTGTGTCTCCAGAGTGTCTCGTTTTAGTAATAACGAAAGTTGAAGATCCTGATGAACTTGATACAAGGTTTTCAAAATTTTCACCTGAGCAAAGCGATGAATCTAACACGAATGATACTGACGAAGCATATGTAGATGAGATTATTAACTGTTTTGATCAAATAAATGAATTACTAGATGACCGAAAAAGTGCAAACCATAACGCTGATATTTCCTCGTTGTCTACTGATGACTCTACTGATAAAAAGAAAGACGCAACTACCCAAAGCAAATCCACGATAACTGCTAATATGACAAAGGTTTTCACATTCAGCAATCTGCAAGAAATTATAACCTTGTCTGCCCACTTATCACAGTATTACTTTGGCGAAAACCAAGTTTACAAGAATCCTCAGACCGGAGTCTATTACTTATGTATCAGTAAATCCAATCACACTCCTGAGGAATTTAATAAAATATGTAATATCGTTTCAGAATACGGAGTACCTGAAAAAACAACTTATGCAACACTTGATTACTTCAAAGAGCACTTTGAATGCATTATTAAATCAGATGCGATTACTGTATTATCCAATATGTAGGAACGGTTAGAATTTCTTATTTCATCAAAAAAATACCTATCAATTAAAGTCATTACAACTAATTGATAGGTAACTTTTTTGTATACTCTCATATAATCAATTATGCCTCACTGATAGAGCCTGTTGGACATGTTGCAGCACAAGAGCCACAGCTGATGCAAGCATCTGCATCGATTTCATACTGGCTGCTTCCTTCAGAGATTGCGCCTACTGGACATTCTCCTGCACAAGCTCCACAGCTTACACATCCATCACTAATTACATATGCCATAATCATTTATCCTCCTTTTTTTAGAATACATATATTCTAATATAATGTTGGAAATAATACAAGTATCAAAGTGTATTTTTTGGAAACAATAGATATGTATATCTTGACTCATTTCGTATGTCAGAATATAATGGAAATAGCGAAAATTTATAGAAGGAGGACGTAAAAATGGCAAAAATAACAAAAGACATGATTATTCATGATATCATTGCTATTGATTCTAACCTAATCCCTGTTTTACTAGATGCTGGTATGCACTGTATCGGTTGCCCATCTGCACAAGGTGAGTCATTAGAGGAAGCCTGTATGGTTCACGGTATTGACGTTAACGAAGTAGTAGACGCTTTAAATAGTAAATTAAGCGCAAAATAATCGCTCTATTAGCATAAAACAAAACTCATTAAAAGAATGCTTTTAATGAGTTTTATTTTTCACTTACCCAAAATTGCTTTTTAATCTGCTTTTTTCCCGAAGAACTTTTTTTTCTTTCTCTTCTCCTTTGTTGCAGAAATTTCTTTTCTGGCCTTTTGTTTTGAACGAATCGAATCATCAAGACGTTTAAACCTTTCTTCTTCTCTTTCTTCTTTCATCCTCATCATATAGTCCATTTCTTTCAAAACACTTTCTGAAACATTAGAGCTCACTGCTTTGGATAATTCTGCATTGTTTTCTCTTAAAGCCTCCATTATTATGTTGTTCATAATAACTTTAAACTGCGCAATTTTAGGTTCACCCTGATTTGTGACAGGCTCCGGTTTAGTTGCACATACTTCCCGGAATAAAACTTCCTTTTGTGCTTCATAAGCTTGTCCTTTTATGGAATCTTTGTTTTCTTCTACATGTTCACTAGCAGTCTGGTCCATAGATAATACTTGTGCATTTAATTCATCCTTAAGTAGGGCCATTTTCTTTTTATCAAGTTGTCCAATTCTTTTCACATCTGAAAGCACCATTTTTATTGCTCGTAACTGGAATCCTTGTTCTTTTAAAAACTTTATATTTTTAAATAACTCGATATCCTCTTCACGATAGTATCTATGTCCCATCTCATTACGAGGAACCTTTACACCGAGCTCTTCTTCCCAGTACCGTAATACATGTGGTTCCACATCTATTTTCTTTGATGCATCCGATATAATGTATCTAACTTGATTCATGATACTCCTCCTAGTATATGTAAATTATTTCCATACACCACATTATACCATAGCATTTCTTTATTTCAAATAGAAATTCCTTTTTTACACACAAAAGTTGTAGACAGCGTTTTACCTCATTTGCTATCTGTATATTCTTTATGACAGCAAATCACTTTTATAGAACCACTTTCATTTCTTCATTCTATTAGCAATTTTCACAAGTTCTTTAATACAAGTAATACCATCTTTTGAAAACCAAAACAAAAGAGAGAACATCAGGAACGCTCTCTCTCCAAATTAACAAACTTCGTATATTGTGATTGCCAACCAAGTTTTACTGTACCAGTTGGACCATTTCTTTGTTTACCAATAATAATTTCTGATATTCCTGCTTCTTCTGAATCGTGATTATAATAATCATCTCGATAAATAAACATAACAACATCGGCATCCTGCTCGATGGCACCAGATTCACGAAGATCTGATAGCATCGGCCTTTTATCTGGTCTCTGTTCTACAGCTCGGCTTAACTGTGATAACGCAATTACAGGGGCATTAATCTCTCTAGCTAACGCCTTTAAGGAACGAGAAATATCCGAAATCTCTTGTTGTCTGGATTCTACTTTCTTACCACCAGACATTAGCTGAAGGTAGTCAATGATAATCAAACCAAGACCCTTCTCTAGCTTAAATTTACGACACTTAGATCGTAATTCACCAATTGAAATACCAGGTGTATCATCTATAATCAAATTAGAATTACCAATGGCGTTAGCACTCTCCACAAGCTTTACCCAGTCGTCATCCTGTAGTTCACCACTACGCATTCTCTGTGAATCAACCTTAGAGTTCATTGCAAGGATACGCTTTACAAGCTGCTCCTTGGACATTTCCAGACTGAATATTGCTGTTGTTATGTTAGACTTAACCGCCACATACTCTGCTATATTCAACACGAAAGCCGTTTTTCCCATAGAAGGTCTGGCAGCAACCAGTATTAAATCGGACGGCTGTAAACCTGCCATTTTATAATCCAAATCATAAAACCCTGTAGCAATACCTGTTACAGTACCTTTGCTCTTAGATGCTGACTCAATGCTCTCAATTGCATTGATTACAACATCCTGAATACTCACAAAATCGGTTGAACCACGATTCTGTACAATATCAAAAACCTTTTTTTCAGTAGTCTCTAAAAGTTCCTCAACTGACTCATTACCAAGATAGCAATCATTTGTTATGCTTTCTGTTACATGAATCAGATTACGAAGCACTGCTTTTTCTTTTACAATTGTTGCGTAATGCTTCACATTAGCTGAAGTTGGTACCGCCGTAATTAATCCCCTGATAAATTCAATGCTGCAAAGCTCTGGAGGGACATTTTTCTCTTTCAATTTGTCCTGTAACGTAACTAAGTCAACAGGTTTACCTTCGTTATTTAACTCAAGCATAGTATCAAACAGCACGCCATACTGCTTCTGATAAAAATCCTCATCTGTCAATATTTCAGAAGCAACTACAATTGCATCTCGATCCATGATCATAGCACCGATTACTGACTGCTCGGCCTCAATACTATGAGGCAATATTCGTTTAATAATTGCTTCTTCCATCTACGTCACCCTTGTAAATTATAATTCTTGTACTTTAACCTTTAACTCACCCATTACCTTTGGATGTAATTTAATTGGAACATTATAAACACCAAGTGAACGTATTGGCTCTACAAGATGCATCTTTTTCTTATCAATATCCAAACCTAACTGTTCTTTAGCTGCATGTACAATTTCCTTTGTTGAGATAGACCCAAAAGTCTTTCCATCATTTCCTGATTTTAATTTTACAATAACTTCTTTATCCTTTAACTCTTCTGCAAATGCTTTTGCCTCATCTAAAATTTCTTTTGCTCTTTTTACTTCATTGGCTTTCTGAAGTTTTAAATCATTCAAATTCTTTGCGTTTGCTTCCACACCTAATTTTTTAGGAAGAATAAAGTTTCTGGCATATCCGTCATTAACATTAACAGTTTCACCCTTTTTCCCTAATGATTTAACGTCTTGTAATAAAATAACCTGCATTTATAATTCTCCTTCCTTCTTCATCTTATCCAGAGTTTCTTTTAAAATATCACGAGCCTCTTCTACGGATGCATTGGTAATCTGCGCACCTGCAACACTCATGTGTCCACCACCGCCAAGCTGTTCCATAATAATCTGAACATTTACTTCATCTATAGAACGCGCACTAATATAAACTTTACCAGCAAATTCCGTCAATACAAAGGACGCTTTTATATTATTAATATTTAACAACTCATTGGCAACTTGTGCCCCAACAACAGTAGGACTTTCTGTATTTTGTGCATTACATTCTGTAATTGCAAAGACATCTAAGTAAACCTCTACATCACGAACAGCCGCAGCACGTATCTGATATTCATCTACATCGGAACGTAACGACTTTCTTATCTTCGTAATGTCAGCACCATTTCTTCTTAAAAATGCTGCCGCCTCAAATGTTCTTACTCCAGTCTTTGTCTGGAAGTTATTTGTATCAATTATAATACCCGAATATAACGCATCAGATTCCAAAGAACGCAATCTTAATCCATCTCCGATATACTGAAGCATCTCTGCTACCATCTCACAAGTAGAGGATGCGTATGGTTCAATATAAGAAAGCACTGCATTTTCGATACTTTCCCCTGTTTGTCTGTGATGGTCGAATACTACAATTGTTTTTGTCAGTTCTAAAAGTTCTGGACACTCTGTATAACTTGGCCTGTTTACATCTACCACTACTAAAAGTGTATTGGTATCCACAATTTCTTTCGCTTGCGAACCAGTTATAAACATATCATTCTCATAATCTGCAACTTCGGTGAATCGTTTCAGAATAGGTCGAACTGACTTCGTTACATCATTAATTACCACATTTGCTTTCTTCCCTAGAGTCTTAGCAATTCGATAGATTCCAATTGCCGCACCGAAAGAATCTACATCACCTATGCTATGCCCCATGATAACAACCTTGTCCTTAGCTTCTACCAGCTCCTTCAAGGCGTGAGCTTTCACCCTTGCCTTAACACGAGTTGTCTTCTGCATCTGAACGCTCTTGCCACCATAGTATACAATTTTCTCGCCTTCTTTTACAACTGCCTGATCACCGCCCCTACCAAGCGCTAAATCAATGGCCGCCCTGGCAAATTCATAACTTCTGGTATAATTCTCACCATTTACACCTAAACCAATACTTATAGTAACAGCCATTTCATTTCCAATATTAACGGCCTTTACTTCATCTAATAAAGAAAACTTTGAAGCCTGTAATTCATTCAGGTACTTTTGTTTGAACACAAGAAGATATTTATCCTTTTCTAATTTCTTAACTAAGGCATCTATGTTTTGAAAATACTTATTAATCTTACGATCAACTAATGCAACTAGCAAAGAACGACGCACTTCGTCAATACTCTCTAAAGCTTCTTCGTAATTATCAATATATACAAGACCAGCAATCATACGCTGTTCCTTATTCTCTTTTACATATGCAATCTTTTCCGTTTCATCAAACATATACATCGCAATCAATACATTTTGTCCATCTGCAACCTGATCTACGATATATTCATCATCTTCCGAAAAATCGCCAATAACAATTCGGCGCATTACAACACGATAATTTGCCTCATGATAACTTATGTTGACCTCTTCATCCTGTGCATCCTTAGGAAATACATCTTGAGTAACCCCTGGAAGTACATTGGATATATTACGTCTTGCTGCTGATTCATTTTCAATTACTGACATAAACTCATCATTACCCCATAGCAAATGCCCCTCTTCATCTACAATGGCATAAGGCAGGGCCATTTCCTTAATCAGCTGCTTTTGAACCTGTCCATAATTGGACGCAAAATTAACAAGGTCTCCACTTAACTTTGAGTTTTTGTAAAAGAATATGGACAAAGCAATAATCATGTATAACAGAACATATGCTAACATAATTAAGCCCGCTTCTCTATCTACACAAAACATGCTAAAGTTCATACAGACTAATAAAATAGATAGGGTTAACGGCCATCTAAGATATAATCTCAAAGAACCTTTTAGCTTTATCTTTGTTTTCATCACAATTACTCCTTGTTTAATGTTACAGTATCCTTTATTATAACATTAAATACGAGAATTTTAAAGCATAAAAATGCCATTCAACAATTTCTCATTGAATGGCATTCATAAAGTTTAAATTATTCTACTGTATAAGGCATTAAAGCGATATGTCTTGCTCTCTTAACAGCAACTGTAAGAGCTCTCTGATGTTTCGCACAGTTTCCTGTGATTCTTCTAGGAAGAATTTTACCTCTTTCAGATACATATCTCTTTAATTTATTAACGTCTTTGTAATCGATACCTTTGTTTTCTTTATCTGCGCAGAATACACAAACTTTTTTTCTTCTACGTCCGCCTCTTCTCTTCATTGGAGAATCGCCTTTTTCATTTCTATTAGCTGGCATAGTATGACCTCCTTACCTAAATTGGTTTTCTATATAAATCGTTCAAAAATTTCAATTAATTTCTACTAATTATAATTCAATTGATTAATTGAATGGTAATTCTTCATCAATTCCATCTGGAATATTCATAAAGCCATCACCGACAGCTTGACTTGGTTCTGGTCTTGATACTGGCTGATAGCCACCACCGGAATGTTCAGCACTAGCTGCTTTACTTTCAGCAAACTCAACCTCTTCTGCAACAACATCTGTTGTGTACACCCTTTGGCCTTCTTTGTTTGTATAACTGCCTGTCTGAATTCTTCCACAAACAACAACCTTAGTTCCTTGATGAAGATATTTCTCAATAAATTCAGCTGTTTTTCCAAAAGAAACACAACCGATAAAATCAGCATCCTGTTCACCTTGACGTTTGAATCTTCTATCAACAGCCAATGTATAACGTGCTACTGCACTTGAATTTTCACCTTGAGAATATCTAATCTCTGGATCTCTTGTCAAACGTCCCATTAAAATAACTTTATTCATGAGGACATCCCTCCTTTATTTATGCTTCTTGTCTTACGCATAAATATCTGATAACGTTTTCCATGATACGTACAGATTGCTCTAATTCGCCTGGAACTTCGCTAGCAGATTCGAATGAGATGAAATAGTAGAATCCGTCTTTCATTTTTTGAATTTCGTAAGCTAATCTCTTCTTACCCCATTCATCAACGTTTGTAATAGTACCACCGAATTTAGTGATAGTCTCTTTTACCTTTTCTACAGTTGCTACTCTAGCATCGTCTTCGATTTTTGCACTTACAACTAAAGCTAATTCATATTTGTTCATAGCTACGTGCACCTCCTTTTGGTCTCTGGCTCTCTAAACGAAATGACTTTTTAGAGAACAAGGAATATAATATAAAATGTTTCACAGTGAAATATTCTAACATAGGCCATTCTATATTTCAAGGCTTTTTTTTATTTTTCAATCATTCGTGTCGAATTCCACGAATATTTTTTTCAACCAGTTTTCTCGAAAGCATAACCTGGTGGTCACACCCCATGCACTTTAAACGAAAATCCATTCCCACTCGTAATACTTTCCATTCATGGCTTCCACATGGATGTGGTTTCTTTAATTTAACAATATCGCCAAGATTTATTTCCATAGGTTCTCCCTTCCTAATCATTTAGACATTCACAAATTAATATAGCTTTCATTATATCATGTCACCATAAATTTTCGCAATAGAACAATCTTGTTAAGAAATTTTAAATAGGTATTGATTTTTAAAATTTTAAGGTGTAGTATGAATATATCGACACATAGTTTTCAAAACTACATAACATAATTTATGTTTCTATTAGATATGACTTAGAGAGGTGAATATTATGAAAACAACAAAAAAGTTAAAAGAACCCGGTAGCGCAATTACACACTTTATTGGTATGATAATGGCAATTTTTGCAGCAACACCTTTGTTGCTAAAGGCTGGACAACAGCCAGACAAAGTCCACATCACATCCCTAGCAATCTTTATCATAAGTATGATCATGCTTTATGCAGCAAGTACTATTTATCATTCATTTGATATCAATCCTAGAATAAATACAATACTTAAGAAACTCGACCACCTTATGATCTTCATCCTAATTGCAGGCTCCTATACACCTATCTGCCTAATTGTAGTCCGTGGTACCTTGGGTCTTAAACTTCTGGCACTAATATGGAGCTTAGCCATTCTAGGCATTATCGTTAAGTTACTTTGGATTAACTGTCCCAAATGGTTCTCATCCACTATTTATATTGCCATGGGATGGACTTGTGTTCTTTGCTTTACACCAATTATCAACCACCTTACAACAACCGGTTTTCTCTGGCTGCTTGCAGGAGGTATCATATACACACTCGGCGGTATTATATATGCCTTAAAACTTCCATTGTTCGATAAAAAACATAAGAACTTTGGATTACACGAAATCTTCCACCTGTTCGTAATGGGAGGAAGTGTATGTCACTTTATCTTAATGTATCAGTTTGTCTCTAATATGCCACTATAGTTTTACTATATATTCAGTATCTGTTGGATTTTCTCTAAGTACATCGTTCCCGCACGTTCACCAAAGAGAATTTTCCCCAGGTACTGTTTTGATGTTCCAACTTGTTCAGCCAGTTCTACTTGTGTCATATTTAATTCAATTAGTCTGTGCTTCACTTCTTTTCCATAAGGCGTTAATTCTCGTTTTCTGCCCATAGTCTCAATCCTTTCTTCGATATGCTCGTCTACAGTTCTACTCATTTCTTTCCCTAATCCCACAGGAATTTCGTCTTTTGATTATGTACAGTATTAATTATAATCCAACATTTTCGCATTTCAATATCTCTTGTTCATGTAGAAACGCACATAATTTATGTTACAATGTGGGTAATTTTGCATTGCAACTTCTTCATAAGTTGAGGTAACTTGTTAATTTACAGTAACAAAATATAAGTTCCTCACGCCCTCGCGACTTAAGGTCTCTAAAAAAATTCACACTTTGCCGCTGTCTTTTAGCGACAATCTTCCTAACCCGCTCATGTGTATCCAACCCTTGTTTTTTAGGGGCTTTTTTAACTTATAGGGAAGGACTCCCAGAGAACTTTCCTATAAGTTAAAAATAGAGTGCCATATACTTATGACGCTCTATTTTTCAATACAAATTAAATATTTTTCAGCTTGTCTTTTACATTCTGTGGAACAGTTGGCTGGTAAAACCACAAAATACAAGCTTCATTTACTCCTCGCTTTGCCAAGCCTCTTCCAGCTGCGGCAACGAGTTTACTCATCTTTTCCTTATACATACACTCACCTCGCCTTCTTACTATATTACTTTCTCTCTCCTAACTTCCCAATCGGTGATTCTTGCAAGCATTCCTCACCTGTTTTATATAAGTCCTGCCAATGATATGCTGTTCCCCATTAGCAAGGTAAACAGTCGTACTATCTATTGACAGAATCTTATCTCGATTCACAACTACACTCTGATTTATCTTAATAAATCCAGTGCCTAACCGTTCTACTATCTCATTCAAAGTCCCACTGGCAGTATACTTCCCTCTCGATGTATGTAGTTCTACTTTTCGTAGTACCTTTTCTACACTAATTATGTTAGATAGCCTGATTTGAATATGTTTCTTATTCACAACTATGTCTAAAAGTTCAAGAAACTTTCTTTTCTTCTCATTCTCCACGAGTGCCAACGCTCTTGTGAATAGCAAATCAAATTTCTCTAAATTTACTGGTTTTTCTATATATCCAATCGCCATAATATTCCATGCGTCTCCCTTATATTCCTCATGACCTGTGATAAATATAATAGGAATCCTTGGATTCTTATTTTGTAACCTCTTTGCAATTGCCAAACCATCCTCATGCTCAAGTTCAATATCGAGTAGTGCTATCTCTATCTGATTACTTTCAATTAAGGACATCATATCCTCGTTAGGCTCTCGAAACGAATATATCAGAATCTCCTTATCCTCTCGTTTACTTATGATTTCAACACACCGTTCATTAATTCCCAAATTCAAATCATCATCACATATTAAAATTTTAATCGTTTCCTTTTTCACACGTATCTAACCTTCTTCCACCCTTTAAGTTTAAACCGGAATAAAACAAGTAATCTCAAACCAATTTTTCTCATTTGGTACAATCTCCATAGCACCATGATATTTTTCTACTGTTTCTTTAATTATCTTTAAACCAAATCCATGATTATATTTATCTTGTTTCGTTGTACGAAAGCAAAATTCTTCCTTTCTATATGGATTCATACACGTAATATAGTAACCGCCCTCCGCAGGAAAAATGTCCAATGATATATAACGCTTTCCTGCACTTAATTTTGCGGTTGCCTCTTTTGCATTATTAAGCATATTAGAAACAATTGAACATAAATCTTTACTGCTCATATTAAAATTATGTATCATAATATGACGACAAAACACAATCTCACATCTTTCCGCTTCATTTATAAAATGTTCCAAAATGGTTGCAAGTGCAGGGTCTGAAACCACAGATATCCTTTTGGCCTGTTGTATATCCCCTGCTACATCCTGAGCATACCTCCTCAACTCATCAAAACTTTCATTGTCAATTAACCCAGCTATTACTCTCATATGTGTTTGCATATCATGCTTTAGTCTTCTTAGATTCTCTGTTACCATCATAATCTGACTCAGATGTTTTAATTCTTCTTCTGCGATCATAAGTTTTTTATCTTTTCTATATACAATAAATACAATATATAGTAAGTTACATACCAGCATTATCTGCGCTAGGATAAAGAAATTATCAGGTCGCCCCAAACCTTCACCTTCATGCCTCAACATGGATGTAGTAGGTATCTCTAATACAAAGTTTAAGATAATAAAATAAAGCAGTTCGGGATTTCCATATAAACTAGATAGAATTTTCATATCTTTATTCTCAAACACCAACTTACACAATCCTATAAGCAGTAGTTTCGCAAGAATTGTACAAGTAAAATTCTGAGCCCCAAACTGCATTAGTGTATGAAAGGGGATATAAAAACAAAATACGTACACCGAAATTGTGATTAATTCAGAAAGGCAAGTCAAAAAACAGAACACACTACAATTCATCACCTTTTTAAATTTCTCACCTTCAAAAAGCATAATTGTTAAAATAAATATATACAAACTTAAAGCAAGTCCTAATATTCTCACTAACCTACTATTTATATGAAGAAACAAAACGGTTTGTTTTACAGATGATATAAGATAATACCCCAACATAGCTAATAGATAACAGAATTTATTCTCAAACCTTCGTCCTGACACAGACATCGATTTAATCCAGAGATAAGGTTCTATGGTGTAAGTAATCAAGATGAAAAGTGCCTTAAAATATCCCACCACATTCACTCCTTAAAAAAACGTAAATTTACTATGTAAAATAGCTAAGATATTTGAACATACGCTAAAGTTATGCTAAAATATAGTTGTGAGAAATATTTTACATATCGCCGATAGTTAAGATACCCTAGCTATACTATTACATTAGCATATTTTTCTTAACTAGTCAAGCGATGCTTAAATTTACTTACTATTTTTTTTTAGAAAGAGGTATGTTAATGTACGAGAGATTTGAATTATTATTAAAAGAATTTAATGTGACATCCTACAAGGTAGCAAAAGAAACAAACGTAGCCCGTTCTACTTTAACAAACTGGAAACAAGGCAACTACACACCTAAGATGGAGAAGATTCAAAGAATTGCATCTTATTTTCATGTATCCGCAGAATGGTTATTAGGATATGATGTGCCTAGAAATCAATTTGACATTAACGTCGAACTTCCTGATAAAGAAGGTCTTTGTGGGGTAAAATTAACCCCTAGCAACATGCAGGACCTTCCAGAATTTCTTCAATATGCAATCAACCTATTACAAGGCGATGAAGAGATTTTAGTAAATGGAGAACCATTGAATGAAGAATCAAAAGAAAAGATACTCTCTTCATTAGAATCAAGTTCACAAACAATACGTGACATTTATAATAACCTTTAACAGCGTGTACAAAACTTACTCTTTACCGCACCGTGCGGGTGTCGCTGTCTTTTAGCGACAATCTTCCTAGCCCGCTCGTGTGCATCCTATGCCCTATTTTTTAGGGCACTTTTTTATTTCATAACCTTAAACAGATTCGAGTCCTTAGCAAAACGACTCAATTCATATAATACAAGTACTTGCCCAGGATTTTCTTTTTCTATAAGCGATTCAACTGAATCATTATAATAACGAAGATCCAACATAACAATTCGCTTATAGTGAGGCAACAGATAAGGAACCATACTATTTGCATAAGAATCTTTAATCATAACTAATGTCTTATCTGATTCTGATTCCTCATTATTAATCTCTACAATGCCATAATTTCCTCCAAAATATACAGCATATTTATCTTTTTCTTTCAGCTTAGATCGTTCATAGATTCCAGCTCGCTTCTTCCCATCACAAGAGATCTGACAGTTTGGTATATTATCTGGAATAATTAATGTATCAGGCTTTACAATAGTAGGAGCTTTAGAGTACAACGTTCCATAGAAAGTTCTGCTCACACACTTTGGAGAAAATGACTCATAAGAATGAGGTATCTCTCCCATACTCTTCATGTACGCACAATATCCTTCATAAGCCCCCTGTGTGGTCCAATGATGGTCAGTTCGAAAGTAAATCTGTTTTGAATCCTTTTCCTCTTTCAACTTCTCTGCAATTTCAATCCAATTTCCACTGGATAACAATTCTTTTCCTTGTTCATACCTTCTCCAGGCATCGTAAAGCGCAGCATGATTGGGCATCTTATCTGTCATTACATATCCTGCTGACGGAACAAGCAGGATTGAAACCTGAGACTTTACCTCTTTCGCCATTTTATCTACATAACGAATATTATTCGTATAATGCTTAACCGAGATATCAGAATCTAGAATCTTTTCAAAGTAATAGCCATCTTTTCCCAAATACACACCGTTCAAATCATGTATTCCAAGACTCTTCTGAAAACCTGTTGCTGCTTTCATCCATATATCACGGAATACAAACTGATCATTTGAGGCGTTAACTAACTGCTCTTGCACCTCTCCTGAGCGTATTCCACTAATCGTAATGACAGGCCAGCTATTAAGATAACGATTCTCCATGGCTGAAAAGGACTTTACCGGCATAATCCACCAAAGTGCACCACCTATCATAAGAAGTGCAACTATTCCAATAAAATAAAACTTAGCACATCGTTTCATAGCTTCAACCTTTCTTCTTATTAAAATCGAAAATATAGAAACGGATTATAGCTGCCGCTAATTAATAAGGAAATACTAACAAGCAGTAATATAACGGTATAAAACCCTAGTAGCCAATTCTTCGTTCCCTTTAACACCTTATTAGCAACCTTCTTCGGAACACTTGTTGCTCCTATCGCTAAGATTCCAAGTAAAATAGCATAGCTGGACCATTCATATATTGCTAAACCATTAACGAGTGGAACACCCGCTCCAAACATTGCCTTTATCCATTTTCCCATACTGTTTACATTTTCATTGGAAAAAATAACCCATCCAAAGATAACCACAAGCATACTATAGAAGTGCTGTATTACGGACGGTATCCTTTTCAAACATTTTAACAATATTGTTTTCTCCAATAACAGAAATACAAAATAATACATGCCCCAGCCAATGAAATTCCAGCCTGCTCCATGCCATAGTCCTGTTAAAAACCATACAATTAACAAATTCACTATCTGCCGTGATAATCCTTTCCGATTTCCGCCAAGAGGAATATATACATACTCACGAAACCAGCTTCCTAGTGTTATATGCCATCTTCTCCAAAATTCGGTTATGCTTTTTGACTCATAGGGATACTTAAAGTTCTCTGGAAAATCAAATCCTAGCATCTGTCCCAATCCAATTGCCATATCGGAATACCCTGAGAAGTCATAGTAAATCTGAAATGTATATGCAATTGCACCAAGCCATGCAATTGCCATGCTTACGTCCCCGCCTTCTAGTCCCTGAATCTGAGACCATAAAGCGCCGATTTGGTTCGCTAGAATTACTTTTTTGCCTAACCCTATCAGAAAACGTTGCATTCCTGCTTGACATTGTCCAACGGTTATACTCCTATTCTCCATTTGCTGCTGAATATCACTATAGCGAACAATTGGTCCCGCAATCAGCTGTGGAAATAATGCCACATACATTCCAAACGATACAATATTTTTCTGAGCAGGAATCAGCCCACGGTAAACATCAATCGTATAAGAAAGGGTCTGAAACGTGTAAAATGATATTCCAATCGGTAAGGCTAAATGCAAAAGTTCTATATTAGAACCAGTAATTGAATTAATTGATTCTAAGAAGAAGTCTGTGTATTTGAAAAAGCCTAATAGCCCTAGATTTCCTACGAGTGATACAATCAGTACCACTCGCATTGCAATCTTACGATTTCCATTTGTTCTAAAATACTCAATGAAACGTCCATTACAATAATCAAATATGGTAGAGAACAACATAATTACAACGTAAACAGGCTCTCCCCAAGAATAAAAGAACAAACTTCCAATCAAAAGTAATCCATTTTTAAACTTTGACGGACAAACATAATACAACAGCAATAAGAGCGGCAAAAAACCACATAGAAAAATCATACTGCTAAAAACCATATTTTTTACCCTTTTCTCTTATTCTTTTTTTTCAGGTACAAACTCTTTTTGAACTAAACCATTCTTTTCGCTTACAATGAGTGCAACGTCATTTCCTTCATATGTAACAACTGCTTTATCAATTAACTCAACCTGCTCTGGTTTATATTCCGCCATAGTTCCTCTTCTGGTTTTTAAATGTTGATTTATTGAGTCCATCATAGATGTAATATCATTTACATCTTTCATGCGAACTACTGCAATCTCATTGGCACTTCCATCTTTGGCATATGCATAGAAATAATCTTCTACTCGATCATAATCAAGATCCGATAACGCTGTAAAGTTAAGTTCTGCATCTTTATCCGTTCCTCTCACGATAACCATTTCTGGAAGTGTAGGATCTGCCCCTAACATGGTTTTTTCCATTTTAGATAAATCTTCTCCTTCTACTTTCTTAGAAGAGCTTGTTGTTTTCCCGCAACTGCACAAAAGTACTGCACAACATAGAAACAATAGCATTCTTTTCATCTTTTCTTCTCCTTTTATTCATTCCATGCCCCTGGTTCTAAACTAGTGCCAAAGGCTTTATTAACTTTATCGGTCATTTTATCTCTTACTTTTGTATCCATGTTTTCATTTGATCCAGAATCACTATAATCGAAAACATAAACTCCAAGAATATAACTGTTGTTTTCTCCCTCGTACCAGTCTGCACTTATATTATTATTGTCTAAACCTAATGTACTAATTGCCTTGTTTGCCTGATTTACCATGACATCTGCTGCTTTCATTTCCTTTTTCGTAAGGGACTTAAAGTTAAAGAACATACTATTTTTCTTCTTATCAATTGCCTTTTTAAGTTGTGCTGGCACTTCATAAATATTTTTCAACTCTTTATGATGCTGCATAGCATATGTATACTTGGTTCCATCTGCTTCTGGAAGACAGGAAGAATCCCATTCATGTTCTCTTCTTGCAAAGGCATCTGTCATATTAAAGTTCCGATATTGTGACCCGTTAGACACATCTGTATAAATATCAGTGTGATACCACGAACCATCATCCATCTTTACTAAATCCCATGAATGATAATCATTATGAACAATATGACACTCAAATCCCAGCATCTGCATAAACATTCGAAACGTAGTTGCATAACCCACGCATACGGCTGTTCTTCCTGTTAGTACACTTGCTGGTGTATAGTTCTCACCTGTCGTTCCTGGCATGGAAACAACGGAACTATCCCCCTGACCTATATTTTTGAACATCCAGCTATAAACAGCCTCTTCCTTTTCGTAACCAGTCATATCTTTCTTTATTATCTTCTTAAGAATGTCTTTTGCCATCTTCAATGTTTTCTTGTCTTCTTCGCTTAACTTAGACTCATCTCCACTTATATATGCATCAGAAATTGCCTTTGTACTCTTTATCTCATATTGTTCGCCAACTTTAAAGCCATCTTCTTGATATGTATTTTCTTTCTTCATTTCATCTGCCTGCCTAGCTAATTGACCACTAATAAATGAATTTACTTTGTCATTTTGTCTCTGGCTCTTCTGCAGCAATACCACATTTACTCCTAAACTTCCAATTAGACAACATGATAGTACACTTGCAATGATTGCCTTCATTACTTTTTTCATCTTTTCTTCCATCCTTTATAATTTTCTTTTTCTCCTGCTTTTCATTTTATTCGTGTTCACTCTAAATAATTTCTACGCCATGGGCGTACGTATCCTCCTTTCTGCTCAATGATAAGTATTATAATATATATATATTACAGTTTGAGTACAATCTCTTTAATATTTTTTTAAATCTTGTTTACATTATTTTTTTATTTTTTTACGCAACAAAGTATGAGTTTCTCACACCCTCTCGACTTAAGTTCTCTAAAAGGAACTTACACTTTGCCGCGCCGAGCGGGTGTCGCTGTCTTTTAGGTGCTTTTTTAACTTATAGGGAAGGACTCGCAGAGGACTTTCGTATAAGTTAAAAAAGCACCTAAGAACCAGATCAGTTCTTAGGTGCGCTACTACTTTTATATATTTTATTTATTCTTAACATTTACCTGAATAATTCCAGATGATTTCTTATCCAGCTTCTTAAACTTAATATAATATGTTCCCTTAGGAAGCGTCTTTTGACTAGAACCTGTTGTATAGGTGTAAGGTGTATATACGTTTTTCTTATTGATTCCGTTATAAATAGTTCTAGTTCCAAAACTTGAATTTTTGCTATCTAGGAATTGGAACTCTATCTTACCTGAAGTAAAACTTGAAGTTACATTTAAGGTAATTTTCTGTCTCTTTGGATTGTAGAACTTCATATAGTAAGTTCTTCCTGTTGAGTCTGCTGGACATACTAAAATATTTCTTGTACTTCCATTAACTTTAAGTGTTCCAGCTTTTGATTTACTAGAAGGTGCAGCATTGCTCACTGGTGTAAATACAGATGCAACACTGAACGCTTCTTTGGACTTTTTGACTTTTAAATAATACGTTCCCTTAGGCACAACATAAACAGCTCTGCCTACTGAAGAATAAACATACTCTTCATGTGTAATTGCAGATTTTTTGCTATTACATAATGTCACGTAAGTGCTATATTTTGCATCAAATCTGACTGTAACTTTTGATGTTTTGGATATTACCATCTTGTAATATATTGGACTATTACTACCAAATGATGCACTGATTACATTACTTTTATTCTTTAATTCAGCATTAGCACCTGAGACAAATCCCAATACTACGGCAATCATATTATCTACATCTTGTTCCAGACTGTAAGTATACACTTTAATATAATATGTAGTTGCCTTTGGTAAATAATATAAGTCATCTGATACACTACACATTTTCTTGCATGCCGAGTCAGAATATACATAAGCGCTTAATTCATTTCCTGCTTCACTAGCAGCTGCTAATGCTAACGCACCTTTTGCTTTCACTTTAACAGGTAAAATTACCTCTTTATCATAATTGCCTGGAATAACTGCTGTATAAGCGTTATACTTTCCACCCTCAAGTTGTGATCTTTTTGTATAGTAGTATGGTGCCATATAAGATACAGTCTTACCATCTAAGTTATACATATGTATCTTTTTTTGGACTGGGGTATCTACTGGTGCATCTGGTTCTGTCACATCACTAGAAAGAGCCTTCGCCTGTACACCATTATCCATAATTGTACTTGCTGTTGAATCCACTATTTCCTGAACCGTTGGAATTGCCTTTTCTGCCACCTTAGCCTCTTTTGCTTGTACACCACTAAATGGAGCAACTGCTAATGATAAACTAAGAATTGCCGCAATTAATTTCTGTTTCATATTCATTTTCTTACCTCCTCTTTGCCTAATCATTTTACCACGTAATTTATCCCTAGACAATATAATAATAACTACATAAAGCTTTATATACAACCTAAAAAACGTGACACAAAACAAACGAACAGCCTATTTTGCATCACGCTCATCTATATGAAGCAACCGATAATAATGTATATTGCTCAAAATACGGTGAGAGGCTGGTATAAAGAATTCGGTTGCTAATTTTCCTATGTAGATTGGTTTCTCTCACCTGATTATTTTGACTTACTTCATTATACGCACCTCTAAGTAAATGTTTACTTGTACAAGAAAAACCTTTAAGTCCTATCTCCTAAGACCTAAAGGTTTTTTTGCTATTTCAATAAATACATTGGATTTACAGTTTTATCTTTTTGTGTGACCTTAAAGTATAGATTACTTCCTTCTACAATATAATATTTTGAAGGTTTCGCAATAGAACCAATAACCTGTCCTTCTTTGACAACGTCACCTTTCTTTACTGTCAAACCTTTGAGCTGGCCATATGTTAAAGAGTAATCTCCGCCAATGGACATTTCTAATGTAAGACCGGTTTCTTCATTCTCAAAAATCTTGGTAACAACACCTTTTGCTGCACTCTTTACATTGGTGCCTTCTTCCACTCCAATTGCAATGGCAGGGTTACATCTGTAGCTTGCAAGTGTTGGAAAGTAGATTGTTTTACTATCGCTATAAGGTAAAACAACATTACCGCTTACTGGCCAAGATAATCCTTTCTCTTCATCAAAGCTTAAGCTTGCTAAAACGGACTTATTTTTAGCCATCACTGATACGGACTTTGGCTCTTTGCTTGCTTCTGCCTTCTTTACTTCTGCTGCATCACTTTTTGCCTTTACACCATCATCCACAATATCATTTTCAAGCAGGTTTACTTCATCTGTAACGTGTCTTCCATTTACTTGTGCGTCTTGAACACTTGCTGCCTCGCTTGGTGCTGGACTCTCAACTGTATTCTCCACAAGTGAATTATTCAAGTCTGGAGATTTCTCTTTTTCATTGAGATTTCCTATGTTTAAACATACTGCACAAATGCATATCACAACTAATGCACCGGATAACATCCAAATGTAGAAGGATTTGTTTTTGAATTTTTCGTTTTGTCCTTTTACCATTTTATCACCTCTGTTGATATTCTCTCCATGAAAATTGGGTTTATACACAGTATTTGGTGATTTATAAAATATTTTCTTGCTAAGAAACTGCAGAAAAGGACAAAAAATATGCGTTCTAAGCACAAAGGCGAAAAAACCTCCTGTTAGAACGCATATTATCTTATATAAATTATAAATCTACTTTAACTTTTTTAAGCCCCCAAAGCTCTGTTGCATATTCCTCAATTGTTCTATCTGAGCTGAATTTACCGGATTTTGCAGTATTTAAAATGGCTGATTTTGCCCATGCTTTCTCATCCTGGTAGTAAGCACCAACCTTCTTTTGAGCTTCTTCGTATGAACGGAAGTCCTTCAAGATAAAGTACTGGTCTGCTCGTTCTCCTCCATTTGGCTCAAGAAGAGAATTGTACAATTCACGGAATAATTCTGGATTCTCTGGTGAATAGAAACCGTTAATAAGCTGTGTCAATACAGCACGGATATCCTGATCAATGTTAAAGATTTCCTTTGGATTATATCCGCCATTTTGCTCGTATTGAATAACTTCATCAGAAGAAAGACCGAAGATAAATGCATTTTCTTCTCCAACCTCTTCTACGATTTCCACGTTAGCACCGTCCATAGTACCGATTGTTAAAGCGCCATTTAACATAAACTTCATATTACCTGTACCAGAGGCTTCTTTACTTGCAGTAGAAATCTGTTCTGATACATCTGCTGCAGAGAAAATAAGTTCCGCATTGGATACTTTATAATCTTCAATAAATACAACTTTAATCTTATCTTTAATGGATGCATCATTGTTAATTACATTAGCAACATTGTTAATCAGCTTAATAATAGCTTTTGCACGACGATAACCAGCAGAAGCCTTCGCACCAAAGATAAAGGTTCTTGGATAGAAATCCATCTCTGGATTACGTTTTAACTGATTGTAAAGATGCATCACATGTAAAATGTTTAAGAGCTGTCTCTTATATTCATGAAGACGTTTTACTTGAACATCAAAGATAGATCTTGGGTTGACTGTCACACCATTATGTTCCTGAATATACTGTGCCAAACGAACTTTGTTCTGGTACTTAATATTCATGAATTCTTTCTGGCATTTCTCATCATCTGCATAAATAGCAAGTTCATTAATGCGAGATAAGTCTGTAATCCATTCATTTCCGATTTTACTTGTAACCCAATCTGCTAATAAAGGATTACCATGTAGTAAGAAACGTCTCTGTGTAATACCATTGGTCTTATTATTGAACTTCGTTGGGAAGTGCTGATAGAAGTCCTTTAATTCCTGTTTCTTTAAGATTTCTGTATGTAATCTAGCAACACCATTGACAGAGTAGCCTCCAACGATAGCTAAATGTGCCATCTTCACCTGACCATCATAAATGATTGCCATTTTTTCAATCTTGTGATAGTCACCTGGATAGGTATTCTGAATTTCAATGATGAAACGACGGTTAATCTCTTCAATAATCTGATAGATACGAGGTAATAAACGGGAGAATAACTCAATTGGCCATTTTTCAAGAGCCTCTGACATGATTGTGTGGTTTGTATACGCACATGTTTTCGTGGTAACTTCCCATGCTTCATCCCATTCTAAATCATAGCAGTCCATTAAGATACGCATTAACTCGGCTACTGCAACAGTAGGATGAGTATCGTTTAACTGGAATGCCACTTTTTCATATAACTTACGAATGTCATTATGTTTTTCCATGTACTTTGAAACGGCTCTCTGTACACTTGCTGATACAAAGAAATACTGTTGTTTTAAACGTAATTCCTTACCTGCATAGTGATTGTCATTTGGATATAATACTTCACAAATTGTACGAGCCAGATTCTGCTGTTCAACAGCTTTCTGATAATCACCTTTATCGAAAGAATCCAGATTAAAGGTATCGATTGCCTCAGCATCCCATATACGAAGGGTATTTACAATATTATTATTGTAACCTACAATTGGCAAATCATATGGTACTGCCATAACTGATTGATAGTTTTCCTGAATGAAACGATCTTTGCCATTGGCATCTTTACGGATTGCTACATAGCCGCCAAACTTAATTTCCACTGCATACTCAGAACGTTTGATTTCAAATGGATAACCATCCTTTAGCCAATCATCAGGAACTTCCAACTGATAACCGTCTTTAATTTTCTGCTTAAACATACCATATTTGTAACGAATACCACATCCGTATGCTGGATAGCCTAATGTGGAAAGTGAATCTAAGAAGCATGCTGCAAGTCTTCCTAAACCACCATTTCCTAATGCTGGATCTGGCTCTTGGTCTTCAATGCTATTTAAATCAAGTCCTAATTCTGTAATTGCTTCGCGAATTGTCTTGTTTGCACTTAAGTTAATAATCATATTTCCTAATGCTCTTCCCATTAAGAATTCCATTGATAAATAATATACGATTTTAACATCTTGTTTTTCATAAGCCTTATGTGTTGCCATCCATTGGTCAACTACAATGTCCTTGACTGCGTAAGAAACTGCTTGGAATAACTGTTGCTGTGTCGCTTCTGATACTTCCCTACGGTACAAAACTTTCAGATAATCTGTAACATTTTCTTTGAACTCTGATTTGGTTATTTTGTCCATAAACTGCCTCCTTCTTAATTATATATGTAATCAAAGTCTAGCTAAGGACCATTATACTACAAATTGTCTAGTTGGGGTAGATAGATTGTGAAAAATTTGTTACTCCTTAGTTTACCTCTGTAAATTTATTCATTGTAAATCAAATTTACCTGATTACACAACAAATTACATTATATGCATTTACATTTATTAGTATAAGCTGTACAATGAAACATATTAAAATGACATAACAATAGGAGACCCATTATGTTTACAAAAAAATACAAAAACGAAGTACTTTTTCATTACTTGGATAGGCTGATTGACAAACAAGCATTTGAGAATAAAAAAATCGTACTATTCGGATTAAATGCATCTTCATTTGCTACGAAAAAATATCTTGATGAAAAAGGTTATGATGTCTTTGCCTATATTGATAACGATGAAGATAAAGTGCTCCAAGCGCAAGAAAATGTTCTAGAAGTATTTCCTAGACACATAAGAAAAACTGATTGCAATAACAATTCTAATTCTATAATATCTGCTTATAAACCAGAAGATCTGCTTTTACCATTTCAAGATGATTATATCATTCTTATTTCTTCTAAATACTATCCAGACATGTTACAACAACTTAGTGAGATGGGCTATGAAGCAAATGTTCACGTATTTAAGCCAATTGATTTTCACGAAATTGACTCTGTCCTTGTTGACGAAGAGGATATTAAAGGCCTCAAAGTTATGGATGCCGACTCCATTCGAAAAAAACAACTAGAAATTGTCAGTTATGTAGTTGATGTTTGCAAACGTCATAACTTAAACATTTATATGGGTGGCGGTACACTTCTTGGTGCTGTCAGACATTCCGGATATATTCCTTGGGATGATGATGTTGACTTAATTCTTCCAATGAATGATTATAAGATGCTCACCAAAATTATCCTAGAGGAAGATGTCTATGACATTTATAATACTTATGTAGACCCTGATTGTTCGAACTTCTTTTCTCGAATCATTGATAGAAATACGATTGTGAAACGCTGGTCTTATCCTACCATGACAACAAGCGGAGTTGATATCGATGTATTCCCTCTAAGTGGCGTTCCAAAGCGCATGCATGAAATTAGCAAGTTCTATAATCGCCTTCACTGCCTTAATAGAATGTATGCTGCTACTATGCCACATAATGCAGAACAAACTCCTGAAATATTAGCTCGTCGTTCTAATTTAAGAAAATCCATAATCGAAATGACAGAAGAATATGACTTTTATCAAAGCGAAATTGCCGCATACCTTCTTTCCAAATACAAAGAAAAAGATCTGATGGCAAGAAGTGTTTTTGATGAAACTGTTTATCTTAAATTTGAAGATCTTGAACTTCCAGCACCAGCTGGTTATGATGTGTATTTAGAATATTTATATGGTGACTATATGACTCTTCCTAGTAAAAAGGAGCAATACGCACCTCATAATTATAAAGCCTTTTACAAGAATTAAAAATGATAGAGAAAATGAGCTGTAAAATAGCATTTCCATTTTACAGCTCATCTTTATTTATTGGTTAAATTTAATTATCTCTTAAATGCATACTTCCACTGACTGTACTTAATGTCAAATCACTGCCTTGATTTCCATAGGTATAAGTTCCTGTCTTTAAATTGCTAGAATGCTGCTGGTCATAATCCACTGTAAGTCTCCCTGAAGTAGTCTTACTATTGATTCGATAACCATTTCCGTTATTTTTAAGATGAACATTGATATTACCACTTATGTTGTTCGATTCAAGCATGATATCACCTTTCGATTGCACATCGATATGACCAGACTTTGAACCTGCGTAACATTGATTTACTGTTGCATCTAGCATAATAGCACCGCTTACAGTATTGGTGCGTAACCCGTCTCCTGTAATATTAGAAAGATTCAGTTCCCCACTTACAGAACTAATATCTGCATTATTCATATGGAAATCATTTATTGTAATACCTCCGCCAGTGTTTTTTACCTTGCTATCACTAGTCTTTACATTTCGAAACTTAATGGAACCACTTAATGCTTCACACTCCAAAACCTTTGTATTTACAGTATTCAATTCCAAAGAGCCGCTAGTGCTCTTTAAAAACAGCTTATTGGTCTCTACATTCTTTACAGAAATATTACCGCTTGTAGAATTTGCACTTACTCTTGTGCCATTCATATCTGCAATGTCAATACGTCCACTGACTGCTCTCACTTGACATTCGCCAGTTGATACCTTATTAAGCTTTAGATTACCACTAGCTGAATTCAAAGAGATCTTGTCTGTTACGCATTCCTTTATATCAATTGCTCCATTCGCTGTCTTTAATTGTACCGATTCCATTGTCTCTGGAAGTTCAACTGTAATCACCAAAGCTTTGTCACTAAAGTCCATTAAGAATACTGACTTTCCAACTTTCCTTACTCCTGCATATACAGTTTCACCATCTTGACAGCTGTAAAATTCATATATTCTCTTTTGTCTTGAATTCCCGTTATTAATGTAGCTTAAATTTAACATTCCACTTTCTGATTTCTTAACAATAATATCTGCTACTGTTCCATCAATTACAAGCTTACTTGGGACAGATGTCTTTTCTGCTTCCTCAAACTCAGTATCGTTTTCTTTAACCTCATTCCCTGTTCCGTAGCTTCTTGAAACATTTTCGGAGGTTCCTTCTGCTGCCTTGCTTGAGCAACTGCCCGTATCAAATCCCATACCATTCATGCAGGAATCTGTAAAATCTCCAAATGCCGTAAATGCCTGATCCAGTGTTGACATAACAGTTTTAGAAACTGCTTTTACGTCAATTTCACTAAGTGCCTCCCCTGCTGCATTTAGTGCAGAGTTAATCACATCGCCTATTGTATCTCCATTTATGTTATCAAAATGAAACTTATCAAACTTGAAATGAAATGCTCCATCCTGATTCTCCTTTGTTTTCTCTTCTTGCTTTTTCTGCTTGCTGTCACTGGATTTATTTTCGGTTCCATAAACTTCCTTAATTTCTTCTACCAGATCCTCAATAGAACCAAGTTCCTCACAAATCTCTTCTTCCGTCTTTCCGTTTTCCATACCTACTTGAAAATGTTCTTCATAGTCTGCTAATATCTCATCCATAACATCTTTATCTGTATCTTTTAACGCCTCTTTTAAAGCTTCTAAATATTCTACTTTATTCATGATTAACTCCTCCTATCCAATCATTTCCTCAACGACACTTACAAACTCTATCCATTCATCCTTTAGTTTCTGCTGATACTCTTTCCCTTTAGCTGTTAAATGATAATACTTTCTTGCTGGACCTTCTTCTGATTCTACCAAATACGTTTCTACATATTCCTCATCTTTTAGACGTTTCAATATGAGATAAAGTGTTCCTGTAGCAATCACCATTTTCTTTGATATAGCCTCTGTTAATTCATATCCATAGCGATCCGCTTCAACTAACTTAGATAACACGCATAATTCCAATGCACCTTTTTTAAATTGTGAATTCATAGTTCGCCCCTTTCTGCCTGGGTTTCAGACGGTTTCTATTTTTTATATTTCATTTAACGAAACGTTTTTTGTCATCTTTTTTTGTTAAATACATCATATCACTAACTATTCTATAATGCAATATACTATTTATAAAATATTAAATGACATTTGTAATAAATGATATTTCTTTTGCAAAAAAATAAGAGGCTATGTTTTCACAGCCCCTCTTTATCCTATTCTGCTGGAATAATCTCAATCCAGTATCCATCCGGATCACTGATAAAGTAAATTCCCATCTCTTTATTCTCGAAACAAATAACACCCATTTCTTTATGTTTCTCATAAGCTGCTTGGAAGTCATCCACTGCAAGTGCTAAATGGAATTCGTTATCACCAAGATTATATGGACGTTCCCAGTCTCTTAACCATGTAAGCTCTAGTGTGTGAGCTGTTGTATCATCCCCTAAATATACAAGAATAAAGCTTCCGTCTGGTACTTCCATACGTTTTACCTCTGTAAGCCCAAGTGCTTCTTCGTAGAACTTTAATGATTTCTCAAGGTCTAAAACATTAAAGTTATTATGTGCAAATGTAAATTTCATCTAGTTGTCTCCTTTTATGTTATTATCTTAAAAATGCTCCATTATTAATATCAATACATGTTCCGTTGATATACTCCGGACACTCTTCTGCAAGCCAAACGATTGCTTTTGCTACTTCTTCTGCTTCTGCAAATCGTCCTGTGAATACACTGGATTTAATCTTTTCTTTTCTCGCTTCTGGTATTACGTGAAGCATATCTGTCTTAACTGGCCCTGGTGCAACAGCATTTATCACAATCCCTTTTGGTCCTAAGATTGTTGCGAAGCTCTTGGTTGCGTTAATAATTCCTGCTTTTGATACACCATACCATACATCTGGATGACCAATCTCTCCTGCGATGGAAGCAGTATTTACAATTCGTCCTGTCCCTGACTTAATCATTGGATCGGAAACTTGATTGATAAATTCCATTGGTGCGTATAGATTTACTTTCATAAGTCGATCCATATCTGCTTGTGGATAGTTATCGTAAGGGATGGAGTTCATAATTCCTGCGTTATTCACTAACAGGTCAATACGTTCTTCCTTGCTCACAATATCCTTAACTAGTGGCTTAATACCTTCAATATCTGTAATATCAAATACCACTTGTTTTACATTTTCTTTGCTGGATAAGGAAAAATTGGAAAAGTCTCTTGCTATTACGTATACCTTGTAATCCTTTGTAAGTAAGGATTTTGTGACTTCTAAACCGATTCCTTTATTACCACCTGTAACTATGGCTATTTTTTTCATATCTAAGATCCTTTCTTCATTCATATAGTTTATGTATATCATATCATGATATTGATTGTAAAGGACTTGTGGAGAACTTTTCTAGTGAAACAAACGGCTATATGGATTGACTCCACATAGCCGTTTGCTCTTACATATACATTGAAAATGATTAATAGAATTTTACGATATCGTCAGCAGTTTTTCTTTTTGGTTTGTCTGGATTCTGTGTTCCGTAACCAAGTGCGATTACTGCTACGATGGTTTCTTGTTCTGGAATATTTAATACTTCACGAATCTTTTCTCCATCACGGATTCCCATGATAAGAGTATCTAATCCCATTTCTTTTGCTTTTAAGACAAAGTTCTCATTGTGTAAACCTAAGTCGTAGTATCCCCAGCCGTTTCCACATTCGTTGTCTGCTACACCTTCTCGATTGAAGCCTGCTCGGTTCGCTACAAATGTTGTTACTACTAATGCTGCATTTTCAGAATTCTTTGCATTAAATGCTGGTAAACATTCTGCTGTAAATTTAGCACGCATATCGGCGTCTAAAACAACGTGGTATCTTGCTGTCTGAGAGTTTTTCCAAGATGGTGCCTGGATAGCTGCTTCGATAATTTCTTTTACTTGTTCTTCTGTAACCATTTTGTCTGCATCGTATGCACGTACACTTCTTCTGCTTTCGATTAATGTTTGGAAATCCATATGTAGTTCCTCCTGTATATTTGTTAATTTCGTTTTTACCTTTTGACAGTTCTAATGATATAGGGGATTGTGGGATTAGTCAATGGGAAAAGATGTTGGAAGATTTGTAAAAGTAGTCTCCTTCCTCTGGCTCTATGATTCCTAAATATAAAAAAGCAAATACTAATAAGCTTACTAATCTATATTTCTCTTCTTTTTTATAAAGTTCCTCCTCTAACTCAAATATACTATCTGCTAAACAATGAAGATTGTCTATATCCCATTCAAATTGATTGTTTTCTATGTATTCTTGTAACTGTTTCGCTCCATAAATTAATGTTGCTTCATTAATTTTATTAAACTGTATGTTCTTCTGATTTTCTTTCTCCCCCATAAAGTGTTTCACATCTGCACCAAGCTTCATTTTTATATCGTAAGAATGCTCCCTGAAACATGAAATGACAAAACTCTCAATAGCTGGATAACTTAACAGAAGCATTCCTCCCTTATCCTCTCCGTTATCATAGGGATCTTTCAACTCATTTATATAATCTTTTATTAATTTGACATCTGTATTAGAGTCATGATCCCTATCAAATAAATAGAATATGGCGATATTATCCATATTCAAATCATAAGTATTGATTAAATACTCATACATCTCATCTAGATATTTCTCGTCTGAAATAAATGAGATATTACTTTCCCTTGTATTAATTACATAAATATGATTTGTAGAATTTATGCCACCGTTAATAAAGCGTGCTGGTTTGTCTCGCCTTTTTTCCACGTACTGATAATGTAAGATATTACAAAATATTCGTTTCAATATTTCAAACTCTGTCTTTGCACCCTCTACTATAAACAAAATATCTCCGACTTGCTTATCTCTATTTATCCTCATCTACTATTTCCTCATAAAATGGTTTTCCTTTAAACGCCCCACTGTTATACATCTTCTCTATATTCTGCGAATTTCTAGGCTGGAATGAAGAAATTCGATTCACTTGACTTCCTTCTCCTAAAATATAATCTACAGTATAAATCTGATCCGGTCGCAAAATGGAATTTGACATTAAGTTGGTTGAATGTGAAACAAAGCAAAGCTGCGCATTTTTTGACTCTCTCATAAAATGTTTTACAAGCAGACATTCTAATTCATTATGAAGTCCACTAGAGAATTCATCAATAATTAACATCCCACCTTCTCTAATTACTTTTAGATAGTCTGTTAAAATCCTAATTAGATTCTGGTTCCCTAAAGATTCAAGCATAAATGGTACGGAAAAATTGTTTCCCACTCTATTATAGAAAAGCACATTATCCTCTGCCATAATCTGTTGATACTGATTATCAACTTTAGATGTATAACTAACTCGTTGGTCATATCCATACCTTTCTAAAAACTGATTTATTTCATCTGTTCCATTTTCATTAAAATAGATATCTAACTTTTTAGAGCCAAAGCTTTCACCTGCTCCTATCGCCGCATTAATGTACGTTGAATTTTTTAAAAAAACAATCCATTGTTTCAATATATCACTGTATTCTAACGCACCAGCAAAATCGAGTATCCTTAGAAAAATTCCATCCTTTTTTACTCTATTCTTCTCATAAACCTTTTCTTTATCTTCAAAATAAGATATCGCTGTTGCACCTTCTCTATTCAAAATCCTTTTTCCATCAAGAACTAACTTCTCTGAAATCATCTCATTAATACGATTGTATTTTAAACGATAACGTATTTCACTTCCACCAATTATGAATGTATACTCCAAGGCAAACTCAGGATTATTATTTTCAAAACATATATATTTCTCTAAACCAACCTCTTCTACTCCAAACATCAAATCCATAAAAAGCTTAAGTGCTGTAATAATTGCAGATTTTCCAGCTCCATTGCCTCCCACAAACATTGTGCCTTTTAAAATACCATTTTCCTGATTTACGTTTTGAGGCAAAATTGTATAATTCGTTTTCGTAAAATCTATTACTATTTCATTTTTGAACGAAATGAAATTTTTAATCTTTAAACTCTTAAGCATATTAACACCTCCTACTCTCATTATACTTCCGTATAGGTCAAAAGTGCAACTTTTTTACGGCATTCACTTTTTAAATCGCACTTTTTTTACGTTTAAATTATGTCCAAAATAAGAAAGAATAATCATACTGCATCACTATATATATTACGCACCTTCGGAGCCATAACAGAAAAGAGACAGATGCCCCTTTCAAGCATCTGCCCTTTTCCACCATTTCTATCTATATGATATTCTTATCTCTTCTCAACACCTAAAACAACCTTCTCGCCGTTGATATTCCATTCCTCGCTAGAACCTTTCACTTCACCAGCAAAGATACTATCTGCTAATACCTTACCAGCAATAGTATCTTTGTTACGTTCCATAATTCCAGCGATCTTATCATTCCCATCCACATATACGTTAATACGATCTGTAACTTCAAAGTCAGCAGACTTACGCATAGTCTGGATTTTACTGATAACCTCTAATACGAAACCTTCCTCTATTAACTCTTCTGTCAAGTTCGTATCAAGAACGGTTGTAATACCATAATCAGAACCAGATACATAACCTTCCTTCTGAGCAGTTTCGATTAATAAATCATCTTTCTCAATGACTTCTTCCTTACCGTCAAATGTAAGAGTAACGCTACCCTTTTCATTTAACTCATCCATAACTGCATTTCCATCAAGAGTAGTTAAGAACTCTTTGAATGCATTGATTTGTTTACCAAAACGACGTCCTAATGTACGAAGCTGTGGTTTGAAAGAGTAGGATGTGAAGTCTCTTACGTCCTGAGTGAATTTCACTTCTTTTACATTTAGCTCATCTTCGATGATTTGCTTGAAGTTGTCACCTAATTCAGAATCAGCTTTTACATACATAGTGCCGATTGGCTGTCTATTTTTGATTCCAGATGTGTTACGGCAAGCACGGCCAAGAACAACGATATCAAGAACTTCTTCCATATCTTTTTCTAGCTGAGTATCAATAAATGCTTCATTTGCAACTGGGAACTCACATAAATGAATACTTTCAGGAGCATTCTTGTCGATGCTTCTTACTAAGTTCTGATAAATGTCTTCTGTCATGAATGGAATCATAGGTGCTGCAATCTTACATAATGTTACTAATGATGTGTAAAGAGTCATGTAAGCATTGATCTTGTCTTGTTCCATTCCCTTAGCCCAATAACGTTCACGACCACGTCTTACATACCAGTTACTTAATTCATCAACAAACTGCTGTAATGCTTTTGCCGTTTCAGGAATCTTGTAAGCAGCAAGGTTTTCATCTACTGTCTTAACGACTGTATTTAAACGGGATAAGATCCATTTATCCATTACGCTAAGTTTATCATATTCTAATTCATATTTTGTAGCGTCGAACTCATCGATGTTTGCGTATAATACGAAGAAAGAATAGGTGTTCCATAAAGTACCCATGAATTTGCTCTGTCCCTCTTGTACTGCCTTACCGTGGAAACGGTTTGGTAACCAAGGAGCACTGTTGATGTAGAAGTACCAACGAATTGCATCTGCACCATACTGCTGTAAAGCATCGAATGGGTCAACGGCATTTCCTTTAGACTTAGACATCTTCTGACCATTTTCATCTTGTACGTGACCTAATACAATAACGTTTTTGTAAGGTGCTTCGTTGAAGATTAATGTTGAAATCGCAAGTAAGGAATAAAACCATCCTCTTGTCTGGTCAACGGCTTCTGAAATGAAGTCTGCTGGGAACTGTTCCTTGAATAAGTCTTCATTTTCAAATGGATAATGATGTTGTGCAAATGGCATGGAACCTGAATCGAACCAGCAGTCAATAACTTCTGGAACTCTGTGCATTTCGCCACCACATTTATCACATTTGATTGTTACCGCGTCGATGAATGGACGGTGTAATTCGATATCGTCTGGGCAGTTATCGGACATGGATTTTAATTCTTCAATGCTTCCGATTGCATGCTGATGTCCACAGGAACATTCCCAAACGTTAAGTGGTGTTCCCCAATAACGGTTACGGCTTACGCCCCAGTCCTGAACGTTTTCTAACCAGTCACCAAAACGTCCTTTACCGATTGTCTTAGGAATCCAGTTGATTGTGTTGTTGTTACGGATTAAGTCATCTTTTACTGCAGTCATCTTGATAAACCAAGATTCTCTTGCATAGTAAAGAAGTGGAGTATCACATCTCCAGCAGAATGGATAGCTATGCTCGAATTTTAATGCTTTGAATAATAGTTTCTTAGCACCAAGAGCTTTTAACACACCTTCATCTGCTTTCTTACAGAACATCCCTGCGAAGTCAGTAACTTCTGGTTTCATCTGTCCTTTTTCATCCACTAACTGTACGAATGGAAGGTCGTAGTTTCTACCAACTTTCGCATCGTCTTCACCGAATGCAGGAGCGATATGAACAACACCAGTACCGTCTGTTAATGTAACGTAATTATCGCATGTTACATAGAATGCTTTCTTACCATTCACTGTGCTTCTGTCGCCTGGGTCACCGATTGTTCCATCTGGCTTATTAAATGCATAGTCGAATAAAGGTACATATTCTTTGTATTCTAAGTCTTTACCAACGTATTTTTCAACAATTTCGTAAGCACCGTCAATTACGCTAAGTAAAGCTTCTGCTAAAATGTAGTATTCGGTAGCTACTGCTGTATCTTCTTCGCCTTCTTTTACTACATCATTTTTCTCATTTACCTGAACTTTTACTTTTACATAAGTCTCATCTGGGTTTACGCAAAGTGCAATGTTGGATGGTAATGTCCAAGGTGTTGTTGTCCAAGCAAGGATGTATTCGTCTTCTGTTCCTTTTACTTGGAATTTTGCGATTGCAGATTTTTCTTTTACATCTTTGTAACCCTGTGCTACTTCGTGAGAAGAAAGTGGTGTTCCACAACGTGGGCAGTAAGGCACGATTTTGTAACCTTTGTATAATAATTTCTTATCCCAGATTTTCTTTAATGCCCACCACTCGGACTCAATGAAGTTGTTGTCGTAGGTTACATATGGGTCATCCATATCAGCCCAGAAACCAACTGTTGCGGAGAAATCTTCCCACATTCCTTTGTATTTCCATACGGACTCTTTACATTTATGGATAAATGGCTCTAAACCGTATTCTTCGATCTGCTCTTTTCCATCTAAGCCTAATAACTTTTCAACTTCAAGTTCTACTGGAAGACCGTGAGTATCCCAACCTGCTTTACGAGGCACTTTATAACCTTTCATAGTTTTATATCTTGGAATCATATCTTTAATAACACGAGTTAATACGTGTCCGATATGTGGCTTACCATTGGCTGTTGGTGGTCCATCATAGAAGGTATAGGTTTCTCCTTCTTTTCTGGAATCGATACTTTTCTCGAAAATGTTGTTTTCTTTCCAAAAGTTTTCTACTTTTTTCTCACGTTCTACGAAAGTGAGGTCTTTGATTACTTTTTCGTACATGATTTCCCTCCTAAAATATTTTATCTAGTATGTTCTTAGGCTTATTATTTCCATATTTATGATAGATTAAGCGGTGAACAAAGTGTCTTCGACACTCTCAAGTCCCCTGCCCTCAATCTTGAGGGAGAAGGCACTTTGCCACACCGAACGGGTGTCGCTGTTCTTTAGCGACTAACTTCCTTACCCGTTCGTGCGCATCCAGCCCCTGTTTTTTAGGGGCTTTTTATCTTATAGGTAAGGACTCGCAAAGGACTTTCCTATAAGGTAAAAAAAGCCCCCATCCTAAACAGGATGAGGGCGTAACCGTCATTTATACCACCTATTTACATACAACCATATGCTTTCCATATAACGGTGGACACCGGCTTCACCTACTAGACAGAACCGTTCAGTTTGCAACTTGGGAGTGATATTCGGAATCGACTACTTGCATCAGGCTTTCACTATCCCTGACTCGCTATGGCGTTCGATGGATTCTTACTGTCTCCGTCTTAGTTTTTGTGATTATTTAATAGGTTTATGATAGTATATATTGAATGGATTGTCAATGAAGATTTTATAATGTCTGCGTTATATTTGTAATAGAAAATTCCTCAGATTTATTGCCAACCATATAAAAAATGAATTCTATTTCAAGTTTTATAGTTTCTTCACCTATATATATATCTTCTCCTGAAAAATGTGTGTATCCCTCAGCCTCCATATAAACAAATGCAGAACCGGTTATCTCATTTTGTCCTTGAATGATCACACTCTTATAGTCACTTAAAACTATATTATCAATTCCACCAGATCTTGCAAAATCTACATCTATATCATAGTAGCTTCCTAACTCACTTCCGTTCATTTCCATAATATAACTTGAACACTCATCATCTATCTGATCAAAAAATTGTTCATTTAATAATTCTTCAATCTCAAACTCAATCATCAAACCACCTCCTGAAATTGTTTACACATTTTTTCAACATACGCATATAATTCTTCTGGTATATCAGCATAAGAAGATAACACTTGAATATTTTGTTCTATTTTGCCCTTAGTTTCAATATTTAATTCAATTTTCTTCATATTGCTGTCCTTCTCAAAAATGTCACTCTCTCCCTTCCGTGCCTTTCCTAATTGTTCTATTACTTTTTGTAAGAATATGCACATAAAGTAAAATTCTTGTTTACCACGATACCATTTTCTAGGTTCCTTATACCTAAAATCACCTTTTAGCAATTCAAGAACCTCTTCACTCATATCATACTGTGAAGTGAACGACTCCTTCAATTCTTCTAATGATATTCCACGTACCGTTATACCATCTAAAGATACTTTTATATTATCTTTCATTTTTTCATCAAATTGTTCTAAACAAACTTTTTTATCTTCATCTTTTATCTCTCTTGCCTGTTTCCTCTGAAAAAATAACCATGCATTGAATTCAAAAATCTTCTCGTGAAACTCCTTATTTAATTTTCCATATAGCTCAAGAATTTTATTATAATTCGGAGTATCACCTTCTAATTCAAACCGCCCTCTCATAATTCTTTGAAGCACTTTCTCACTCACATAAAAATTCTCTATAGCGTAACAAGGTGTTTCAAACACATCATCTAAGTTTGCTTGCTCATCAAAGTCCCTATCAATAAAAAACATCTTCTTGCAACCACGAAATCTAGGCACTACTTTAATTTTATCTCTTAATTCTAATACATTGCTCTTTCCTCCACAATCAATAGGATAAAGTTCTGCTGAAATGTTTTTTTCACTTGCTTTAACCCGAATGATCGGTCCATAATATGTATGATCCATCTTTCCTTCAAAGAAACAGAAAATTCCATCGTGATCTCTTCCGTGTTCACGCACAAACTTATCATAAACAAAAATACTTTTTTCCTTGCTTTTGCGCAATTTATCAACCCTCGTCATCTTTTATGTACTCCTCCAAAGATACTGCATATTGATCTAGTTCATTATCAAAAATAAATGGTGAATGAGTTGTGGCTATTAATAGTTTGCATTTATTTGACTTATAGATATCTTCAAGAATCATTTGTTGCCATTCTATAGACAATGATAATTCTGGTTCATCAAAAAGAATTGCGTATTCCTCTTCATCTCCTAGATAGAGCATTGAAAATAATGCAACAATTTGTTTTTCTCCTGATGATAACTTCTGAATAGGTACAATTCTCTGTTCTCCCTTATACACTTTTGTCTCTCTAAAATAGAACTCCAACTTAGAAGCATCATATACAAACTCTTTATTTTCCAAATACTTATCACACAACTTCTTAAACTCATAAATTTTTTCTTCTTGTTCTTCTTGTCCTTTCGATATCTGCAATAACTTTTCCAAAAAATAATTATACTCTTTGCTTGTAATGTTTTCTGGATCATGCTTTTCAAGATACTCCTTAACTACACATTTTTCTTCCTTGTTTAAATACTTTTCATCGATTCTATCAATTATTTGAAGTAATGGTTTATAATTTTCTATTTTTACCTTTTGTACTTCCTTTCCTAATGAAATATCTTTTAATATCTGTGCTGAAATTTCAGCAAAAGCAGTTCGATAGCTTTCTTCAATTTTACGTTTAATTTCATTCAATCTTTCGTTGACATCGCTCATTCCAAAGTGTAATCCCTTTAACGCATTCTCTATTTTGTCAATCTCATAACTAGATGAATTCCTTCTCATCCTTCTATCATATGCATTAGAAAAATCAATTTCTAATCTGCGATATGTCGGTAATGGTTTTACGGAAACTTTCATTTCTTCCCTTATTACTCGTATTTTTGATTCAAGTGACTCATTCAAAAATTGTTCTACACTTTCCTTATCTAGTGAATCAAGGTATCTCTTTATGCCTCTCCAAGAAATCCCATATTCGTGAAGTTTACCGTCCATCTCACCAGATATTCTGTCATATCTAATTTGTTTAAGAATATCCATAAATTCCTCTTGCGATACTATTCTCTGTAGACGAATAAAACCAGGAGTGGCATTTTTCAATACAACAGATTCTCCAAACTCCAATTCTTCTCTTGCTATATGTACTTCTTTTCCAGATCCAAATATAAGTTCCACATACTCAAAATCATATTGTTTTAATTTATCTAATTCTTTTTTGTCCCCAGAAATTGTATAGCATAACATATTTAATAGTGTGGTTTTACCAAAACCGTTCTCTGCAACAATAACCTTTACGTTATGCTCAAAATCCATTTCTAGTATATAACGACCTAAGAATCCCTTGACCTTAAATTTTTTTATAACTAGTTCCATATTTACCTCCAATTCCTCTTTATACCTATTCGAATTATAACAAAGTTCCTTAATATACACCATACAAAAGTATCTATTTCTTTTGACACTATAATACAATGTCAATTTAGTACAAAAAAAATGTTTCTTACTATTGAACTCTTTGAATCCTTTAGTAATGAAACATTTTATTCTACAACATCCATAGAACATGCCAAAGCATTTGTTCAAAAGAATTAATCCTACTATTTCTCCTCACTTCCACAACATCCCGCACTAGAACATCCGCTGCATCCACATCCGCAGCTGCTTCCTTTGCCTGACTTTTTCGCTTTTACACGATTATAAACAACCAACACCATCAAAAGCACAATGACTCCAATTACAATAATATCTGTCATAATATCCTCTTCCTTTCTAACAAGGCTCTTTTACCTTGACTACAATCGCAATGTCCTCGTCCTGAATCATGCCTCTATTCTTTAAGTGCTCTTTTATTTCATTGTACCAGCTTGCCTGTATCAGTTCAACTCGATTGTTTTTGTCCACGAATATAATCTTTTCTTCCTGGGCACTAGTCATCACATTATTCTCTCCTAGTGTTTCTGACTGTATCTGATACATGTTCTTACGATTTATTGCTCCAATTTCCTCCAACAGTGCAAGCATACGATATACTGTGGCGATTCCTATTGTTGCGTCTTTCTGAATTGCCTGATAATAGATTTCTTTACAACATGAACACTTATTTTCTAAAATGATATCGATAATTAATTTTCTCTGAGCAGTTATCCTACAGTTTCTTTTCTTTAATTTCTCAAGTATTAACTGTCTCATTATCGTTTTTTCACTTCTTACCTCTTCCACTCTATCGTTATCCGGCATTTTATTCACTCCTTCTATATGTAAGGTTAGCGAGAACTATTCCATATAAACACATCGCAAACATGATACTGATTATCATTTCCACTTCTAGTGTATCATTTTCCCTCACATATGTAAAGCCCAAACATTAAGAAAATGCCTGGGCTTTTTCTGCTATTTTACAATAACCTTTAGAGTAGTTCGCCTCCCATTATGGGTTTTTATGATAATAGTTGCTTTTCCTGTTCTCTTAGCAACTATTTTACCTTTTGAATCCACACTCGCTATTTTTTTATCAGAAGATTGGTACGTGTATTTTACATAGACACTACTCGGATGCACGTATGGACTAATCTTATAGGATGCCCCTTTCTTTAATGTAACAGACGAACTGCTAAGTTCAATCCAACTAGGCACTGGTACATTAATGGTTAGCTTTCTGACAGTTTCATTACCGCTTTTATCTATAGCGTAAATCGTATATGTTCCTGAAGATTTTGCATGAAATGTACCTGTTGAACTTATTTTAACGCCCTTATTCCCATTTTGGAAATTCGATACAGTATGACTGCCTTTCAGCCAGCGTACATACTTCAAACCTGCATTCCCATAATCAGCAACATTTAACTTTACACTCACATAGCCTTTTGATTTATAAACCGTTCTCTTATATTGAATGGATGGTGCTGATACATCCATTTTATAAGCTTTATAAGCATTCACAAGACCGCCTGATACTTTTTTTTGAAGAGAATCCAACTTCGTAGCTGTTTTCTCAATCTGTTTTTTAGCTGACGTGGCATTTATTCGATCCGTGTAAGAATAAAGCAGTGCTGCAACTCCCGTAACATAAGGTGCAGACATACTGGTTCCTGTCATAAAACCAAAGTCATTATCAGGTAACGTACTATATATTTCAGCACCTGGTGCAGCTACCCCAACACGTTTACTACTATAGTTAGATGATTCATGCATTTTCCCATCACATCGAATATTGGCTACTGAAATAATATTAGAAAAATTATAATAAGCAGGATAGGTAGGACTATAATCCAAGAACACTCCATCATTCCCTGCTGCACAAATAAAAAGCATGTCGGAGGATTTCATGAACTCTCTTAGCACACTATCGCTTTCTTCCAATCCAAGGCTAACATTGCATATTTTCGCACCATTATCTTGTGCGTATTCAAGTCCCCATAAAATACTAAAGCTTGTTGCTCGACAAGTTCGTGAATCCCTTTTTTTACTTTTACTAAATACCTTAACAGGCATTATTTTTACATTACTTTCTCCCGTAACTCCCCATACATTGTCTTGCCCATTGGCTGCAATGACACCTGCACAATGCGTCCCATGTCCTACCTCATCTTGTAGTTCAGAGTCAAGAGAATACGAATTCCATCCATCGTAGTCATCTATATATCCATTTTTATCGTTATCAATCCCGTCTCCTGGTATTTCTTTGGTATTCTTCCAAAGTTTCCCCTCAAAGGAAGGATGATTGATATCAATTCCGGTATCAACAACTGCAACAATAACTCGTTTACTTTTTTTATTCTTCACATCTGACCAAAACGGAGTAACATTTATATCAATTCCTTTCTTAGCTTGAATCATTGGCGACTTACTAACAAACCTATCCACAAACTCCAGTGTTCCATCATTCATTAATCCCCACTGATTCTGTGAAAATGTGACTCCTCCTCTAACATAGGTTCCTGTATACTTCTCTCCTGACTGTTCATATTCAAAATTAGGCTGTACCAAATCAATATATGTATTCTTTTTAAGATACTTAACTGCATCACCTAAAATTTCTCTTGTTGATGTACGTAGAACTATATAAGATTTCATTTTCTTTAATACTGTAACATTTGCATTCTTAAGAATCGCTCTTTCTTTAGCCTCAGAGCAATTCTCAGATAGTTTAATTAATATTTCATTATTGACATATTTACTAATGTCATATTCTTGGGCGTCATAATTTTCTTTCTCCGCACGTATGAATTCCATCTGTGTTGCAAAGCACGTAATACATAAAATAATACTCATCCATACCCTAACTCTTTTATGACTCAAAGTATCCCTCCTTTTCTGTGCAACTATGATTAATTATATCCTATTTATAATAGCATAACAAATATTCATCTACAATAGACAGCCTTCGCCTTTGTTGCTTGCTTTCTTTTAATGAATATGATAAGGTACATATAAGCAAAATAAGAAGAAAAAGGAAGTGACTAGCTTGTACGAAAATTTAACTCTTTTAACCGATTTTTACGAACTCACTATGATGCAAGGTTACTATAAAAATAATACCAATGAACGCGTCGTATTTGATGTATTTTACAGGACTAACCCTTCTGGCAGTGGTTATGCAATCTGTGCTGGTCTTGAACAGGTAATTCAGTATATTAAGGAACTTAACTTCAACTATGATGATATTTCTTATTTACGTAGTTTAAATATATTTGACGAAGATTTCTTACATTATCTTGCCGGATTTCACTTTTCCGGTGATATTTATGCAATTCCTGAAGGCACTGTTGTGTTCCCTATGGAACCACTAGTGAAAGTAGTTGCACCAATTATGGAGGCGCAGCTTGTGGAAACTGCCCTTCTTAACATCATCAATCATCAGAGTCTGATTGCAACAAAAGCTTCTCGTGTATGCTATGCTGCTCAAGGTGATGCTGTAATGGAATTTGGTCTACGTCGTGCCCAGGGCCCTGATGCTGGTACACTTGGCGCTCGTGCTGCTGTTATTGGTGGCTGTGCAGGTACAAGTAATGTGCTATGTGCTCAGAAGTTTGATGTCCCTGCCCTTGGAACACACGCACATAGCTGGATTATGAGTTTCCCAGATGAACTTACCGCATTCCGTATCTACGCTGACCTTTATCCAAATAATACAACACTTTTAGTGGATACCTATGATACTTTACGCTCTGGTGTTCCACATGCAATTCAAGTATTCAAGGAATTAAAAGAAGCTGGCAAGATGCCTGTAAAATACGGCATTCGCTTAGATAGCGGTGACTTAGCATACTTATCTAAGAAGGCTAGAAAAATGTTAGACGATGCAGGCTTCCATGATGCTGGAATCTGCGCATCCAGTGATTTAGATGAATATTTAATTGATTCTTTAAAAACACAAAGAGCAGCTATCGATTCCTGGGGTGTTGGAACAAACTTAATCACTTCTAAGGATTGTCCTGCATTTGGCGGCGTTTACAAATTGGCAGCCATTGAGAAAGACGGAAAATTTATTCCGAAAATTAAACTTTCCGAAAACCAATGGAAGATTACTAATCCAGGTAACAAAACTGTATACCGTATATACGAAAAAGAATCAGGTAAGATAAAAGCCGATATTATTGCATTAGAACATGAAAAATTTGATGAAAATGAACCTCTTATGATTTTTGACCCTATTTCAACATGGAAGAAAACTTATCTGGATCCAGGTACTTATACGGTTCGTGAAATTTTGGTTCCTGTTTTCCAACATGGCACTTGTGTTTATGACTCACCTAGTGTTCGTGAAATCAAAGAATACTGTGAAAAGGAATTAAATACACTTTGGGATGAGACGAGACGTCTTATTAATCCACATAATGTCTACGTCGATTTGTCACAAGAACTCTACGACTTAAAACATTCTATCTTAGATTCTATAGGAAATAGAACAACAAAATAAATTATTTTCTAAGGGCTGTCTTTCAAGGTAGCCCTTTTCTTAACTTATAGGAAAGTCCTCTGCGATTCCTTCCCTAAAAACAAAGTAACTTTAAACTAGATTTTTTCGCTTTATATGCTATAATAAGATAGATTTTATTTTTAGGCTAAATTTTTCAACAGAATATAAAGATAGGAAGTTATGTACATGAAAAAAAAGATAATCGTAGCAGGTGCCATTTTAGTTGTACTAGCAGGTGGATTTGGCATTAATTATGCATACACATCATATAAAGAAGCCTCGCATACTTCCAGTAATAATCATCATTATTACAACGAAGACTCTGGCAGCTTAGATAAGGAACCGTTAGCAACTGGAGAAGAACTTTTACCAGAAGATGAACTCCCTTCCAGAGATAAAGTTATGACAACACCTGAAAGTATTTTTTGTCTTGTTAACAAAGAATATTCATTACCAGCTGACTATACACCAGCTGATCTTGTTGAACCAGATGTAACTTTTAGTATAGATTATGAATCAGAGAAAAAGTATATGCGCAAGGTAGCAGCCGATGCATTAGAAAGCTTGTTTCAAGATGCAGCCAAAGAAAATTTAGAGCTTGCGGCTGTTTCTGGATACCGCTCCTACGATCGACAAAAAGAAATATATGAGAAGAATTTAAAGACAAGAGGAACTACTCATACAAGCCAGTACTCAGCAAAACCTGGTTATAGTGAACACCAGACTGGTCTTGTTATGGATATTTCCTGTCAATCAGAAAACTTTGACCTTCAGGAATCTTTTGGCGAAACCCCTGAGGGAATTTGGGTTGCTGAAAATGCTCACTTATACGGATATATTATTCGTTATCCAAAAGATAAATGCGATATTACTGGTTATGCATATGAGCCTTGGCATCTCCGTTATGTAGGCGTTCCAATGGCAGCCTATTTGTATCAGAATAATATGACACTAGATGAATATTATCATTATGAGCCAACTTATGAATTCATTACTGACGAAAGTGAATATGTTAATGATACGCCAAATCAATATGACAATAATCAGTCTCCTAGCAGTGTACCAACACCTGTAGCCTCATCTAATTCAAACAGCAACTCTGGAAATACGGCTAACAATAACACAAATACGGTTACACCTAGTAAGAAGCCTGTTGTATCAAAAGCTCCAGCAAACAATACAACAGCCGAAACTCCTTCTCCTTCACCTGAAGCATCTGCTTCGGCACCAGAAGCATCCAAAAAACCTATTGCTAGTTTAAAGCCTTCTGAGAAACCAAGTAAGCCAAGTAAAGCTCCTGTTGCAGAACCTAGTGAAGAAGTTCCAACACCAAAACCTGAGACTCCATCAAAGGCTCCGCAGACACCAGAAGAAGAAGGTGATCCAGATGAAGGTGCTCATGAATCTGGTGAATAATATGACCTAAGCAGATAATATACTAATTGTAGCTTGAACAAATTGAGAAATAACAGGAGGTTCTTGTGAGAACATTATTAATTGCTATTTTTTTAATATTATATTTTATTTACAGTATTCCAAGTCTACTGGTCATCTGGTTAATTGGAAAAATTACAAAGAATGAGCGCCTTGTATTTAAGATCGCACAAAGCCATGTTGCATGGGCCTTTGGTGTAATCTGTTTCCTTAGCGGCGTTAAAAGAAATGTCATTGGACTTGAAAATGTCCCAACTGACCAGCCGGTACTTTATGTATCAAATCACAGAGGCTTTTTTGACATTGTCGTTGCTTATTCTGTGGTTCCTAATTTAACAAGCTTTGTATCGAAAAAGGAAATTGAAAAAGTGCCTTTTATCGCACAATGGATGAAATGCATGAAATGCCTCTTCTTAGATCGTGAAAACATCAAGGAAGGCATGAAGACAATATTACAGGGTATAGACCAAGTAAAAGATGGTTACTCTATTTTTATAATGCCTGAAGGTACTAGAAATCATACTGACAAATTATTACCTTTCCATGAAGGCAGCTTTAAATTTGCCCAAAAGACAGGATGTCCGATTATTCCTGTTGCCTTAACAAACACAGATGATGCATTCGAAAATCATTTTCCTTTTGTAGGAAAAGCAAATGTTACCATCATGTTTGGAGAACCTATCTATTTAGATAAACTTTCAAAGGAAGAAAAGAAATTTATCGGTTCTTATTCCCAAAAAGTCATACAAGAAAACCTTGATAAGATTCATTCTGGTATGATAAAATAAATAACTAGTCAAACGTATAATATCAATAAGGAGGTACATAGTCTTATGTATTACAATACATTTCCTATGTTAGCAATGGCGATAAGCGGACTGGCTATTGGTTTATTAATTGCATTAGCAGTTATTGTTATCGCTCTAATCTTACTTTACCGTTTCGGTACAAAACTTCAAAAACGTCAGGAAGATGCTCAGTCTCAAATGCAGGCAAACTCACAAGTAGTAACAATGCTTGTCATCGATAAAAAGCGTTTGAAACTTGCAGATTCTGGTTTACCTAAAATCGTTATGGAGCAAACTCCAAAATACGCGCGTCGTTCCAAACTACCAATTGTAAAGGTTAAAATTGGACCAAAGATTATGTCTATGATCTGTGATGAAAAAATCTTTGATTTAGTTCCTGTTAAGAAAGAAGTAAAAGCTACAGTTAGTGGTATTTACATTATGGATGTAAAAGGAATTCGTGGCGGACTTGAAGCTGCACCTGAAAAGAAAAAAGGGTTCTTTAAGAGAATGTCATTAAAAGCTCAGAAAAAAGTAGACGAGCTAAACGCAGAAGCAAAAAAGAAATAATTTTACAATAAAAAGGTGACTAAACAGTCACCTTTTTTATATCCTCTTTTCACCTGCTTATACAAGCAAAACGATTAAGCAAGATGGCTCTGTGCATTAGGTTCTGTTACCATCTCCACTAATTTTCTCTTTAAAATCTTGCCTGTGCTTGT
>CALFNR010000085.1:0-3058 GCA_937903005.1 uncultured Lachnoclostridium sp.
ACACAAGATGTGATTACTAATGGTTCACGTTTATGGGCTCGCAAATAAATAGCCATCGTATTTACTGCGACCTGCACTAGCCAAGCTAAGAAAAGTATCATCATACCTTTAGGAACTAAGATTCGCGCAAAAAAGTGAAATTTTGATCCTACAAAATATTCTACAATAAAGAAACAAAGACCTCCTAAAAGCATTGTACCAACAGATTTAACAAAACTATTTTTAAATAACTTATCCAACTGATCCCATTTCTTTTCTGAAATTAACATATTCAATTTAGGAGTGACTGCAGTAATCCAACTTATAGCAACATTAAAACCAGCAGTCCACATAGCAATACTAATGCCAATTTTACCGGCGGAAACCGGCCCGTAAAAATAAAAAGTTAACGGAGTGAAGAGCTGAAATACTAAAAAACCGCTTCCCCAGCTAATAGCATAACGCCAAATTAAAGAAGAAAATTCAGGCCACCAATCATAAAACGCATGTTTTGAAACCTGAAGTAATTGACGAATTACCCTTGAGAAATGCCGATAAATCAATAAACACCCTACTAATGCTCCTATAACACTCGAAAGTGCTAAAGCAAATAATTTTAGATGAAAAATTAATCCTACTATCATCACTAAGGATGTTGCAGCAGATATCTGAAAACGTATTCTTTGAACTTTACTAACCAGATTGCAGCCTTCAAAAAAAGAAAGAATAATAGAATTCATGAAAAGGAAAGCCGAAGTCGCAACATATATAATCCATACAATCTCCCATAGATATGGGCTCCCAGCTGAACTTCCCCTAGAGCTAATAAAATAATATCCACCAATAATAATCACTGGAAAAACGATGCTGACAATTTTAAATAGCCATTTAATACTAAACTTAAAAAAGGTTGCTAACTTATTTAAATGTTCAGAATCTCCGTTGATTAGACTATTATCTTGAAATGACAAAAACGCAAACTCATGAGCTGAAAATTGTAAAATAATATTAGAAAAGCCTAAATCTGCCAGCACCGATAAAGCAGCTACACTAATAAAAGTATACCAATAGCCCTGCTCAATGGCACTTAAAAAATAAGGTATACAAAGTAATACCAATGGTCCGGATATAATTCTCCAGCCTTGATTAAGAAATGTAGAAAAAACATCTCTTTTATATGTAGATTTCCCCATATTTTTCTTAATTCCTCACAATAATATGTTATTTAATCTGTAAACTTTACCCAAACAGCTTTTTCTAAGTTCCATTTTTTTATAGGTTTCGCTGGTATCCCTACGCAAATCGTATATGGTGGAATATCTTTAGTAACAACAGCATTTGTACCGATAATTGAACATCTTCCAACTGTTACACCAGGAAGAATAGTTACTCCATCTCCAACCCACACATTATCTTCTATTACCACTTTCTGGTCAACGGTTAAACTTCGTTTTGCTGGTGGCACTTCAGGATTGCTAATATTAGTTCCACGATAAATGCCATGATTATGATCTGTTACATAACATTTACTGCCAAACAATACATTATTACCAATTTTTACATAATTTGTTGCACCTACATGTCCAAAATCACTAAAAGATACATTGTCTCCAATAATAATTTTTGGTAAAAAATTTTTTCCATTGTGCTCTGAAATTGCCCCAATCCAAAAATGTTTACCTGCACGGAAATCTTTCCCAATTTTTATATATTTCATCCCCAATATTTGGCTAGAAGGATCAATATGAAAATCTTTTCGTCCTAAAAAAAATCTATTGTAAATTTTTTCTTTAAATCGGCGATAAAGAGAGCTATTCTTTTCCCATTTTGATAACTACATTCTTTGAACCCATCAAATTTTTGCAATAAATTTCCCATCTGTACTCACGTTCTTTTCCTGATATTATTTCTCAAGTTTATTATAATTCTATTTCTGACTATTGCTTACTTAGCATCAGAGTTTTAAACAGTATATCATTATTTACTATCACTTGGTATTTTCATCATTAAGCCTTTGAAAACACCCCTTAATCCATTTTGCAACTTAGCAAATTTATCCTCTTCATAAATAAATACAAGCAAAATATGCCAAAAGCACTGTAGCATTATAATAAAAGGAGATTGTATTTCAGGAAATTTTCTAGCTATATATATTTCATTTCTCATCATATAAAATCTTCGCCAAGCCGCTTCATTGTACATAATATATTTTTTCCCAAAGAACGAAACATTAAACCCTTTTCCTACTTCATGCAAAAGACCAACATATGGAATCTGCATAATTGTATATCCTGCAGTTCTTAAAGAGTAACATATGTCAAAATCAACAGAATCAATAAACATGTCAACATCATAACCTGGAGTCTTATTATACGCAAATACACGCATAAGACATCCAGAAGTAATACATTTAGGCACATTCTTTAATTTATTTTCTTTTGCCTTGAAAAAACTCTTATCAGCAATTTCTATAAAATTTCTATCTCGAATAATACATGTTAAGGCTCCAATTTTAGGATCATTTATATATTTTTTATATTCAGTAATCAGATTTAGAGAAGCAACTGAATCTTGATCTAGTGTTAAGACCCAATCATAATGATATTTCTTCGCATATGACATTATAATACTAAGGCCATACGCAATACCATTATTCTTTTTTGAACAAATTATTTTGCATTTTTTTAGCTCCGCCAGTGCTTTAATTTCATCTCTATTATCAGATCCGTTATCAAAAATAAGTATATCCGTATCTTGATTTATAATCGCGTCAATATTTTCATTTAACCGTTTTAGGTGTGGGTTAAAAGTCACAATACCCGTAAGAATTTTCATTAATCTCACTCCAAAAAATCAAATAACCAACCCATCGTCTTATAATATAAGTACTTAGCATCAAAACATTATTATTTTAATATTTTTGAAAGCCAGCCTTTAAAAGTATATTCTTCAATACAACTTTTAGGAACATCTTCATAATGACTATTCATAAATGAATCAAAGGTATCTATATTATCTATTCCTAAAACAAAAATATTAGTAGGTCTGTAAAAATTATACTCCTTAATTTTTTTTAAAT
>CALFNR010000086.1:0-2272 GCA_937903005.1 uncultured Lachnoclostridium sp.
AATAATTAATTATTATAATAGAGAAAATTCTAAGCTGGGGGTGATATCATGGACATAATTGGCAACGGACTCGAAATGGCAAAAAAAATAGCGAAAAAAGATCATGCAAGCTTATCAACGCCTGCGGATTTTACAGAGCCAGAGATACTATATGATAAGTTAATAGAGATAATCAGAAACTACCATCCATCTGCTGATCTTTCCATGATTGAGAAGGCATACAAGATAGCATATAATGCCCATAAGGACCAGTATAGAAAGTCAGGCGAACCTTACATTATACATCCCTTGTGTGTGGCGATTATTTTAGCTGAACTTGAGCTGGATAAAGAAACGATAGTTGCAGGTATATTACACGATGTGGTGGAAGATACAATTTGTACAGTGGAAGAACTATCCGTAGAGTTTAGTGATGAAATTGCACTGCTCGTAGACGGTGTAACGAAGCTGACTAATTTAAACTACCAGGCAGATAAAGTGGAATTACAGGCAGAAAACCTACGAAAAATGTTCTTGGCAATGGCGAAAGATATTCGTGTCATTCTGATAAAATTAGCAGACCGCCTTCATAATATGCGTACTTTACAGTATATGAAGCCAGAGAAACAGAGAGAAAAAGCCAGAGAAACGATGGATATCTATGCACCGATTGCACAGAGGCTAGGTATCTCTAAGATTAAGATCGAATTAGACGACCTGTCTCTTAAATACTTAGAACCAGAAGTTTATACGGACTTGCTTGAGAAAATCGAGACGAAAAAAAGCGATCGAGAAGCATTTATTAACGGAATTGTAGAAGAAGTAACATTTCATATTAAGAATGCCAATATTGATGCAGATATTGATGGACGTGTAAAGCATTTGTTTAGTATTTATCGTAAAATGCTGAATCAGAATAAGACCTTAGAGCAGATTTATGATTTGTTCGCGGTTCGTATTATTGTGGAAACTGTAAAGGACTGTTATGCGGCACTTGGTATCATCCATGAGATGTATAAGCCGATACCAGGACGTTTTAAAGATTATATTGCGATGCCAAAACCGAATATGTATCAATCGCTGCATACAACGTTAATCGGACCAAATGGTCAGCCATTTGAGATTCAGATTCGAACTTATGAGATGCATCGTATTGCGGAATACGGTATTGCTGCCCATTGGAAATACAAAGAAGGCAGTGACGGTAAAAACACCAAAGATAACGAAGAAGCAAAATTAACTTGGCTTCGTCAGATTCTGGAGTGGCAGAGAGAAATGTCTGACAACAAGGAATTTTTAAGCTTATTAAAGAGTGATTTGGATTTGTTTTCAGAGAGTGTTTACTGTTTTACACCTTCTGGTGATGTGAAGAATTTACCAACAGGTTCTACGCCAGTGGATTTTGCTTACAGCATTCATAGTGCAGTTGGTAACAAAATGGTCGGTGCCAGAGTAAATGGAAAACTGGTAAATATCAATTATCAGATTCAGAATGGGGATCGTATTGAGATTCTGACTTCTCAGAATTCCAAAGGACCAAGCCGTGACTGGCTCTCCCAAGTTAAGAGTACCCAGGCAAAGAATAAAATTAATCAATGGTTTAAGGCACAGTTAAAAGAAGATAACATTATTCGTGGAAAAGAGATGTTACAGGCTTACTGTAAAACAAAATCCATTGTGCTCAGTGATTTGTTAAAACCTGAATTTATGAATCCATGTATGCAAAAATACGGTTTCCGTGACTGGGATTCTGTTTATGCAGCATTGGGACATGGCGGTTTAAAAGAAGGCCAGGTCATTAATAAATTACAGGAATGCTATATGAAGAAACACCGCAAGGAGATTACAGATGAGCGTGTAATGGAAACGGTACAGGAAGTGAAGGAGAATAAGCCTGCATCCATCCGTAAATCCAAAGGTGGTATTGTAGTGGAAGGTATCCACGATGTGGCGGTACGTTTCTCAAAATGCTGTAGTCCCGTACCTGGTGATGAAATCATTGGTTTCGTTACAAGAGGGCGTGGCGTTTCGATTCATAGAACAGATTGCATTAATATTATTCAACTGCCAGAAGAGGACAGAGTTCGACTAATCGAAGCCGAATGGAGTACATCTTCCGTAAAAACAAGCAGTGAATTGTATACAGCTGAAATTAAAATTTATGCGAAAAACCGTACAGGTGTATTAGTAGATGTATCAAAAGCATTTACAGAAGATAAGATTGATGTAACTTCAATGACCGTTCGTACAAGCAAACAAGGAACTGCTACAATTAGTGTTGCATTTGATATCC
>CALFNR010000087.1:0-6128 GCA_937903005.1 uncultured Lachnoclostridium sp.
GTTACATTATCCAAAACAAGCATTGTGTACATCGTATCTTTCGATGGCGTTGCAATCATCACAATAACGCTAATACAAAAGCATACAAGAGATTTATGCAAACATTTTTTAACTCTTATATCTTTACTGTTATCCAAATATGGAATAAATGCAAACATCATTACAATAAATGAAACACCTGCAATAAATAAGCATGTTGTGTTGATTCCATCAAATAACTCTGCAAAATAAATTAACCAATGGCTAATAATCGGCTTCATAATTTATCACCTCCTATTTATATATTCTCCATCTGAAACGAAAGTTTCATCTATAGATTCTCTAAATTTTCAAGTTCTTTTTGCATTCTTTTTATTTCACTTTGTAAAAAATTTGCTCTAATTTTATTTTCTCTTTTGTGTTTTTCATTTTTTGCTTTATCGTCCTTGTCATAAAATTCATCTTCAAAATCCCAATATTCATGTTCTGTTCCTTCCCAATCGTGATCAGAAATTAATAAAACTTTACTAACTTTTACAGTTGGTTCATCCCAATCACATCCATAACCGCAACACTGTTTATCTTCTCTATATCCATTGTCAGTTGGTTTACACTCACAATATCCTGAATATACAGGATTAGAGTCAAATAAAATTTGATAATAGTATTTTTCATTTTCTTCAATCCAAATATTTGCTCTTACCTGTTCATATCCATCATTATTTATTACTTCTACGCCAACTGTTTCGATGTCTCTAATATCTTCTGCAAAATCTGTATATTTTTCAAAATGTAAATTAATATCTTGCGCTAATGGAGCAATTAAAAATGGAATATTTAATTTCGTTTTATCATCTCTATAACTATTAAGTTCTTTAATTTCATTAATAAGTTGCTTAAAAAATCTTTCAACAATTGGTTTATAAAAATCTTCTATGTACATCTATTCTCCTCTCAGTATCTTCTCATTTCAATTAACTCTTCATCAAACGAGATACATTCACTTTTGTCACAATTTTCTACCGCACATTGAAACTTACCACACCAAGGACTTCCATCTCCCATGTGATCATATGGACAGTGAAAATCATTATCGCAATATTCACATCTTATATACTTTTCACATGCCATTTATTCATTCTCCACTTTATTACACAACATGACTGAATTGTCATTGTTCGTAAATCCTCTATATGTTATTTCTCTGCTGTTTAATTTTGCTTTCTTACAAGTAAATTGCGCATTTAAAATTTCATTTTTAGATAAATATTCGTTATTAATTTTAGGAATAATTTCTTCAACTTCTTTTCTATATTTACATACGTCAGATTTAACACATGAAAAACATGGAATGTCATATGATACACTTTCTACATGTAAATATCCTGTAGTTATTACATTTTCCATTATCTTAATTTTCTCCTTTACGATAATTCATTTATAAGAACATCTAGTGCTCTCACTAAATCAATTTTCTTTTGAATTTCATCGGGTGCTGGAACACTTGTATACTCACGATCGTACGGATGAAGTAATGCTTTATAATAAACTTTTCCATTATATCCGATGAAATAATCAATTCTTCCTAGTAATTGTGGCTTTAATTCTCTGACTACATCCAACGGATTAATTTCTACTGGTTTCTCAATCTTGCCTGTTACTTTAATGTTCATATGTATATTCTCCATTTACCAAGAAATTTTAACAGTATTATAGTTTAATCCATTTTCAACAACATTTACTTTGTATCCAAATTCTTTTAACACATTGCTTAAATCAGTAGTTAAAGACTGAAAATCATTTGCATCAAGAATATCATAAAAAATTGACCTATCTCCCATGAATAGAGCATGATATTTAATATCTTTCTCAATTTTGTTTAGATGTTCCTGTAATTTGCTTTTATATTCTTTGATTCTGTTTGATAATTCTCTTGCTTCTTTTGCATTAGTCATAAATTCTCTTCTCCTAACATTTTATTTATATCGAGTACATCAATTTTCTGATAATGATATTTATACGGAATTACACCATATTCATTTATATCATTTTCACAATAAGTATAAAAATTACTTGTATGAATTTTATTTTTATTACAGTTTTTAACGCCCCATGTATAATTATTAAGTTTACAATTTTTGCAATTACTATTTTTTATAATTTTCTCATATTTCTCATTCAATTTATCAACAAGAAACTTAGCAGACGTTTCATCATATGTAATTCCATCTATTACTTCTCCGTAAGAATGAGTAATTAGATACACACTATCTTTTTCATTTTCTATCATACGCACTCTCCCATAATTACCTTTGCTAACTTGTCCCAATCAGAAGTATATTCTTCTTTTGACAGTTCTCTTAATACTTCTCCCATTAACAAATGAGACACACCAGATTCTTTAGCGGCTTCGATTGTTGTTTTACCTTTTGTAATCAATTCTACAAACCTTGCAATTTATATCACCATCCTTTACAAATTCAAATTCTCCATTTGTATATGTATTTACCTTCCAACCTTTTGAAGTTTCAAATCTATGAACGTAATTTGAATGTCCGTGTTTCTTCATCATCTTTTTATTAATTCTCCTCTTTTTATGCCATCTGCACGGAATAAGTTTTGAGATTTGAATATCATATTTATCAGGAATTTTAGACTCGTCAACACTAAACACTTCATATATTTTTTGATAATCAGTAGGTTTTGAAATATCAACGCAAACAGAACCGTCATATTTATCAAAACGTCTTGGTTTATATTTTGTGTTATACTCATACTTCAAATTGCTATCTTGAATCTCATCAATTTGAGCAATTAGTTTATTATTGTTTATTAAATATAAACCATCAAATTCTTTACCCATCAATAATTATTTCTCCTTTGCTCTTGGTAAATCATCATAATTATGAATATAATTTCGTGCTTCTTGAGCAATATTAAACGCTCTATTATGATGTTCTCTAATACGTTCATTTGCTTCTTGTTGGAATTTTTCATTTTTCTGTTTATCTGCAATTGATTCTTTCTTAATTTTATATTTTGATAAATCTGTAAATAATAAACTTGAATCAATATTTAACTTCGACATACAATACCTCTAAATGAAAACTAGATTTCACCGTATAATTCTTTCATTTCTTCATCCGAAATTTTCTTTAGACTTACCTCATAATTCCCTGTTAATCGCATAAATTCAAGCCACGTATAAGCATCCATATTTTTCCCACTTGTAAATTGCTCACCGTCTTCGTTCAACACAAATTGAGTACCAGATTCATTTTCAATGTATTCAACTTTTATTTTATCTCTAAGCATAAAATTATTCTCCTAGAATTTTGTTTACCTTATCCATATCGTAGTCAAACATTTTAAAATCTTTACAAATTGCACACATATAAACAGGAGTATTAACTTCATCAACATGAGAACATAAACAGCACGGATTATTAATTGATATTCTTGATTCTACCGTTGGATATTTTTCTAAAAGTTTATCAAGTTCTTCCAATTCTTTATTTCTCTTTTGAATCTTTTGTTTAATTACTCGATCTTGTTGTTCTTTTGTATACTCATATAATTTTTGCATCTGATATTTCTCAGATTCTTCTCTTGTAAAGAAGATACTTTTACCTATTTCAGATACTTTATAAGTTTCAGGTATACAAAATAACCATTCTTGTTGCTTACCATATTGAACTCTACGAATTGTATATTTTACAATTCCCTGTTTAGGAAATATTAAATATACTTCTCTACCAACTAATTCTTCAATATCAGTAATCCCGTTTCGTAACAAATATTCATTTGATAACATTTAATTCTCCTTATGATATTCTTTATCTAACCAATGAATTGTGTTCTCAATCGCCGCATCATAATTTGTAAAAGTATATCCACTAGGACTATGCCAAATTGCCTCATCACCTACAACAACTTTACAAATCAAATATGATGCAAGTTCTTCGAGTGACATTGACCTTAATCTGTCTACATTTCTCATTACCATAACTCCCATTTCAAATCAAAATATTTTTTATAACTACATCCATTAGATATATTCTCTTCTATTGACACTTTTCTTATCTTTTTATTAGATTGCTTTTGAAGATAAGATCTTCTAGTAGAAACTGAATATCTCTTAAAATATACAGGATTTTCAATATTATATTCTCCATTTTTATCTACACATCTAAATGGACACGAAATATATCTAACGTTATATGTAAGATTTTTAATTTTATTTTTATAACGTTTATTTCTCTCACGTTTTGATCGTTTTACATATTTTTGCTGGATTTTATGTGATCCATTATCGTCACTTAGTCCATCTTCGCATATACCAAAGTGCCAAATTTTACCACCAACTTTGTCGCACCAACATGAATATGGAATATCTTCATCCCTTAAATTCGCTTTTCTGTATTCATATTCTTCTTTCACATAAGGACAATTTTTACAACTTATAATTTTATCCTCCTTTCAAAATCATTTGAATGTGTAGGTAGGGAATTGAACCCTACCATTCTATATTTCTCCATATAGAATCACACCATGTCTACACTATTTATTTCTCTGTTGCATCGACAACAGTATTACTTGCACCTTGTACAGTAACCCATCCATTCTTATAATGAGCTTCTGCTTCTTTCATTCTAATTAATTCGTCAGTAATAGAAGAACTTAACTCTTTGTTCGCTTCCGCTTGTGCCTCGGCAGCAATTCTAGTCTTTTCAGCTTCCGCTTCCGCTTTAATCTTTGTTTTCTCCGCATCTGCTTGTGCTTTTGTGATTTCAATATTCGCATCCGCTTCTGCTTGTAACTGCTCAGTTTCTTTTTCTACTTTTACTTTCTCCTGTTCAGCTTGAGCTTGTTGTTTTTCCTGTAATGCAGTAACACGATTATCAATTGCCTTTTTTAGTTTCTTATCAGGATGAACATCAATGATAGATGCGTCAAGAACTTCAATACCATATTTCTTAGAAAAATCTTTGTTTAAATATTCAGTAAGAGCTTCGTTGAGTTGCGCACGATTACCAGAATAAATATCCATCATAGAATAGTCTGTTGTAACCTCAGAAATTTTAGATTTAAGAACAGTTTTTACACGATTCTCTACAATATCTTCTCCATCCATACCTTTAAATTTCTTGTATGTATCAATAACCTGATCTTCAATGTAACGATATGTCATTTGAAAACTAATTGCGATACTTGCGTCGTCTGATGTTGCAACCTTAAATGAATCATCATCTTTACTACCATCTCGACTATCTTTTGATAGTACAAGAATTTCATTACTTGTTGAAAATTCTTTTACTTTATTCATTGGAGGAATAAAATGTGCGCCTGGTTTAAGAAGTTTATCTTTTACTCCATCCTTGTAATTATACGTGATACCTACTTTACCAGTTGGAATTAAATCTACATGTGCTACTGTAAATCCTCCACCAATAATTGCTACCGCTGCTACTAATCCTACTACTAAATTCTTCATATTATTTATCACCTTTCTTCATTTGATTTTTGATCTCTTTATAAACTTCTTTCTCAATGTCAAAACTTTCATCTTGACGATTAATATACATTTCAATTTTATGGATCACTAACCATCCAATTGAAAATAATATAAGTGCGCTAATTGCAAAACCAACAGCGCTTAATAAAAAGATAACCCACATATATTTACCACCACCTTTCTAATATCTGTTTCTCTATTTGAAATGTGAGCTTCATCTATTCCCACAACCCATCAATTTTAACTGTTCTATGATTAATCCACCTAAATTTGATTTCACTACCATATCCACATGATTCATTACAATTATCATTTGTGCATATTGGTATAAATTCTGTTACTTCTGGTTTCTCCATATATGAAAACTCATAGCATAATTGGCACATTTCCAATTTAGAGCCACATCTAGGACACCTACCTTTTATTTTAATTCTCTTACTCATACATAATCTTCTTTCTCAAACTGAATATTACCTTCTTCATAATCTTTGGAAACTATAACACAATACTCTTCATCACCGTCATAACGATAAATATGTATCCATGTATTACCACTTCCCGTGTACCAATAATACTCATCTTTATGATTTCTGAAATATTCAATACCATCTTGAATCCACTTATTAATTTCTCT
>CALFNR010000088.1:0-6151 GCA_937903005.1 uncultured Lachnoclostridium sp.
TCATAATCAGATTCTCACCAGCTGGATTAATTACAATACCCATGTCCTTACATAAGGTTGTCGCTTCGTCGAATGTAATAACTAGACCATTCCATTTATCCTTTGGATAAATCTTAACAAATTCTGTCCAGTCTGTGAAAATTGGTGTGAAACATACATGTTCCTGTGTCTCCAGTTTTGGAAGAATCATATTCTTTCCTGGCTGTGGTGCAACCTGATTCTGTGCCTTTGTTACCTCTTCCCCATCAAATAGCATCGGAACGAGGAATTTTGCTTTCTTTAATTCAGCTAACATACGCTCTTCTTTTTCATGAATCACTTCATCTCGTTTATCATAAGTCACAGGCCATTTTACTTCTTGGAAAAATTCAATCAAAGCATAACGTAACTTAGGATTCTCAATTGGCTTGTCAATCTGATATTCAAGATTCTTGTTGGTGATTGCCAATACATCCTCACGATTCACTACTGTCTTAAATTTACCATTATCAATTAATAAATGTTCCATTCCTAAATAGTACAAAAATTCAAATACACTCATTTTATCTGGGAAACGACTATCATCTTTGCGAACTTCACAAATCTGTACCGCACGATACTGTTCTCCATAATGTCTAACTGCATCCTGTGCATATTCAAGCTCTGAATAAATTTCTACACAGCCTTGTGTAATATATGGAAAATTCGTTCCTGCATCGAATGTCATATAAAGCACTTCTGCATCCGCTAACTTTTTTGCTAAAACGTGATCAATTACTTCACATTTTTCTTCGTAATTTTCTACGCCTTCTTCGGACTCTTCATTAAAATGATCTACATTTACTAATAAAAAGATTGTTTCCTGAATGTTTAGTGGTTCCAAATCACTTTCTTCAATTTTTTTCTTGAAGACCAGCTGTGCAATTTCCTTTTTTCTTTCATCAGGAATCATTTTAGAAGGAGCTGCCTTAGGTTGTGGCTTAGCCTCCTGCACTGGCGGTTTTTCTTCCTCCTTAACTTCTTCCTTTTGTTCTGGCTTCGCTTCTGTTTTTTCTTCTTGTGCTTTTATAGCTTCTGCTTTTTCTTCTACCTTATCTTCCGTAACATTTATATTATCATCTGCTACTTCTTTCTTCTTAAATAAATCCTTAAACCCCATGGAAATACCTCCGCTTTATTATTATCGTTCAAACACAAATATGTAAATTATGCGTATCAAATTTCGACTACTTCTATTATACCTTACAATCTTATTTTCCGCAAATCTTTCCATGAGCAATTTTACTATTTTTGCGAATCACTATTATTATTCTTAACCAAAAACACAGCAATCCCTGCTGTTATGGGCACAGTCATTACCATGCCCATTCTCTCTCCATGAGACGAAATGATAATCCCAGCAAAGAGCAGTTCTCCAATGTGCAAAGCACAGTAATCTGAAAAATAATTAAGCGTTTCTATCTCCGGCACATTAAAACCACTAATGCCAGCCATTTCACCAAAAGTTCCTCCTGTTACTGCTGACATACCACTAAAAATAGCTATGATGTCGTACTTTTCTGTCATCTTTTCTGAAGTCAGCGCATGCACTGGCACTATCATTTCTGTAGCTTAAAATTTATTATAATACATTAGCTCTATCAATTCTCCATTTCATCTAAAACTCTTAAAAACTCCTTCATTGCTTCAGTCTGACCATATTGATATTCAAATGCATCTGAAAGAAATTCCTCAAAATCCTCCTGCTCAAAAACTTTTCGCTTTCTGTTCCATATCTCTATCTGTTCTTCTTCCTCCATAGAACAAATTTCTTTATATACACAATATAATTCTGATTCGCTTTCCCTATATAAATCCCAAAAGACAGATTGTGTTTTTCTTAGCATAATGGCTGCTATCCCCGTTCTCTTTTCTCCAGAACCATTCAGCCACTCATCAAAATTATACCATTCCAGTGTTTCATCATACTTTTCATCTAAATCTCCTAGTATTGTCCAATACTCTCTTATATCGGAATAATAGGATGATATAGTCAATAATTTATCTTTCATAAATTCAACTTTCTCTTTATTCATTCTCACTTTCTCCTACATATTCTAAAATAATATTCCACAGTTTTAGCAAATAAGTTTCTACTTCATTTTGATTTAAAAAATTATATTCATATAGTTTCTGCAATTTAACTTTCTGCAAATTTTCTTTATCGGAATCTTCCAGAATTCCTGCCATTGAATAGCTTTCTACTTGTTCCTTGTTTAATTCCTCTGGAATCATATCTCTTACATAAAACCCTTTATCTAACTCTATTATATCTATAATGTCATACACTGGTGAAATAATTGCTGGGTTTCTCTCACCTTCCAAAATGAAAATTGTAAAATCAAGAGTACAAAGCAGATTATCAATTAACTGTTTCCTATTGCTTGAATAATTCTCTTCATAAAACTTCTTAGCAAGCGGAATTGTTACACATTTTCTAAAAGCTGACTCATCTAAATTCAACATTGCCCCTAATAAGGAATACGAATCCTCCTGAATAATTTCAATCCCAAGCCAAATTACTTCATCTTCTATTGCCTGCTCACTAAAAAATAACTGTTCATAATCCTGTTCCTTATCTCTTTCTTCCACATAATAGAATTGATATAAAAATGTAAGCACAAAAATGTCTGGATACACAATAGCTGCGAATTTGCCTTTTCTTTTTAAGATATTTCTTTGAAAAAGGAGTTCCCACTGCTCTTCACACATATCAAATTCATCACAACATAACTCCTTAAGTTCTTTTTCTCTCCACACTCTTCTTTTGTCTTTAAAGTAAATACATCCTAAGTCAGTCAAACTATCTACTAAATCCTTTAGGGAATAATTTTCCTGCTCTGAGCTCTTTTGAAAAAACAATTCTCTTATGTAATATTCATAATCAAACATCTGTTCTTTATCATTCCTCATAGATTCTTCATTTTCCGTATCCTCATCAAAAGAAAAATATCTTTCCCAATATTCTTTTTTTACATCTTCAAAATTTTCTTTCCTTTTATTATGCACATCTTCCTTGTCACCCAGTTGTTTTTGAAATAACTCGTCAAATCTACTTTCGTATTTATTACAAGTATTCCAAAATTCCATGGATGAAGAAATCCCCCACTCCATACAATTGGTATCATACAAAGCAGCAAGGTCGGATGCATCTTCCCAATTTTCTTCTACTACGTCTATACAGAATCTGTAATCGTACCATTTATAAAGATACTCTTCAATTTCAGAACGATTTCTCTGTATATGTTCCAAACAGCTTTTTTTATCATATGCTATGAACTCCTCATAATCTAGCTCTAACCCATTGCGAATTACAATTTCCTTATAAACATCAATTACATAAAATATATCATGCAAAATATTTTCTTTTAATCCATTAATCGCCAATGATGGAAAATCATATACAATATAATATGGAAGATCATGCGGAAATTTTATTCCTTTCTCCATAAAAATATTTAGATATTCTAGATATTCTTCTTTAAATCTAGAACATATACCTGCTTTGTAATATCCATATACAGCAAAGTATTTTAAGAGTTTTCTCTCTTCATCATATGATTTCTTCTTCTCCTTATACTCCCCATCATACCTTTGTCTTATAATATCAATATCTTCTGTATCTGCCATTTCTAAAGACTTACCCATAACATCTGCATAATACTCATCGTACATTTTATAAGAATCTAACATTTTCAGTAGCTGAAAAGCTTGTTCATAATACACACAGCTATTCATAAGCAAATCCTTATTCTGCTCTAAATTTTTCATCAAGTAAGATTCAATCATATGCTTTATAGATGGATTTTGAAATTGGATTACAATCTTTCCACTGCTTGTACTATTAGTCCTGATAATCGTCTTTTCCAGTTCTGCTATAACTCTTCCATATTCTTTCCATTGCATATTTTTATCAAGAAGTTTCATACCATGACTATACACTTTTTCAACAAACGGACTTTCCACAACTTCTGGCATTATTCTTAAAATCTTATATAAATATTGGGCTTCTGTTGAAAGATTTTGAAATATTTTATCCCAGAATTTCTTTGGTTCATCTAAAAAATGATATAGTTCCTGTGGTAATTCCTCTGGCATATCCTCATCCTTCACTTGTTTTACAAACATATCAATAACACGAAGATTGTAGTTTTCAGATTGTATAATCCTGTTAGCTGCATCAAATAATTCTCTTATCTGCTCATAATTCATGTCAGCTTTTACTAAATGTTCATAGAATATCTTTTGTTTCTCTGTTTCTGTATAATGCTCCAACTTACATTCTAATTTATTGGATTCTATTAATTCCCGAATGTCTTCGTGTTTTTTTAATCCTTGTTCTAAAATATAGTGTCTAGTTGTCAGAATAAAGTAATCCCTATTTTCATTCCTAACCTTCTCAATCAACCTGCCTAACTCTGTTTCATTTTTCCCCCTGTCTCTCTCTTCATAAAAGATATCTCCCCAGAAATCATCAAAAATGATAATTCTGCTTTTTTCTTCTTTTCTTCCATATAACACTGTCGCCAAGTCATCAACCGATTCAACCCAATAGAATTTCGCTTCAAATCCGTTATCTCTTCTATATTGTTCCAAATAGTAAAGTGCCAGTTGTTTGGCTAACGTAGTTTTGCCCATTCCTGGCTCTCCTGAGATAAGAATAATGTGTTTCTTTTTCAATTTGGACATAGCACTAATATATAAACCAGTCTCCACGAAATACGCACTTTCCTGAATTGCCTGTACTAAAAATTCTTCGCACATTCGGTTTAATTTTGCGTTTAATGTCTTCTCCAGCACTTCCTCTAACATCGTCGTATTATTTAACCAAAGTTTATAAAATTTCCGTTCCACGGATTTATATTTCCCTGATACATCACCAATACAATCATTTAAATCTCCATTCGTAATGATATCTGATACACTCTTTATGTAGGGTTTGAACATTTCTTTGATTTTTTCTTTAGTATCAGGTTGCACATCATATGATAATGCTAATATATATCTGTCGGGATTTATTTCTTTTACTTTTTTCAGTTCATTCTTTAAGCTTGTTTTACTATATGCTCTATAGTGTTTCACTTGTAATATTGTAACTTTTTCTTTTGAACTTATATATCTGCCATCTATTCCTCCATCTATTCCTCTTCCAAAATTCTCAAGCTTAATATTTTCACGAATCTGCACAATGTCTCTTGCAAAATCCTGAAATTCTGTATCTTCAAAAATATCGTAAAATCTATAATATGCCATAAAATCTGTACATTTCACCCCTTCATGCAAATAAAATCATTTTTTTACATTACAACGCGTATTCACCAAATAAAACATTTCTTTACTACCAATTCTTTGATCCGTTACTGCGCACTTCGTTTCTGCACTTTCATTTCCATCTCACCCGCTTTCACATATTTTTCTCCTCACAACTCATACTAACAAAAACCAAATAAACCACAAAAATGAGTATCCTATATGAATAGACAAATGAACAAATGCCTGCATTCCTCACTCCATTCAAGGACTTCAAAAGGGATGTGAATTTTTAATGCTCTTTGACAAAGGAAGCTACTCGGAAGACAACACGTTCTCGTGAAACCAATCAAATGTAATGTTGTAACAATTCATATTCCAGACCACGAAAACTTCTCTACTTGTACAACTATCGCGCTGGCGATGTTAGCTATGTACCTATGGACAACTTCCACTATGTTCAAAATATCAGCAAAAAAACTTGTGTTCCTCGAAATATTTAAATGCAGCCACTTCTCCGGCATTTTCTTGTCACAGTGGGTTGCCATGACGCCAAACGAAGTCGTCATATCTGTATTACTTATCCGACAAGTCCCTAACCAATGTAAAGATGTTGTTTATATAGAACTTTCCAATCCATTTTTATTTTCCTACTATTTCATTAAAACCAATGTCTAATACACATCAAATTCAAGAGACAAAACATCTTATCTACATGCATTTCCTTAATTTTAAAGCTTATCAGAAATGAACAAAGATAATGTTCTTTCCACTTATGTCACAATTGTTCTGCTGTACTTTGCAAATGCTCTAAAACTGTACTTTTTTAAGCTCTATAATAAATGTTGGGGTATGTGAATGAACTCATTCACAACTCCGGCAT
>CALFNR010000089.1:0-1600 GCA_937903005.1 uncultured Lachnoclostridium sp.
TTAGGTTCTGTAACCATTTCCACTAATTTTCTCTTTAAAATCTTGCCTGTGCTTGTCATTGGGAATTCTTCAATCATATATACGAATTTTGGTGTTTTGAATTTTGGCAAGCACTGGCTGATATATTCTACAACTTCTTCTTTGATATAGTTTGCACCTGGTTTCATCTGAATGAATGCTGCGATTTCTTCGCCTAATACTTTGTCAGGCACTCCAACGACGGCAACATCGTGAACCATTGCGTATGTACGGATAACATCTTCAATTTCACTTGGGGAGATATTTTCTCCTCCACGGATGATTAATTCTTTCTTTCTTCCTTTGATTGTTAAGTAACCTTCTGCATCTAAGAATCCTAAGTCGCCTGTGTGAATCCAGCCATCTACGATTGTTGCATCGGTTGCTTCCTGGTTTTTATAGTAACCTAACATGCATCCTGGCATATTTGCTAAGATTTCGCCAACTTCGCCTGTAGGTAATGTTTCGCCATTGTCATTTACGATTTTTAATTCTACACCGTCTACTGCTTTTCCTACAGTAGTTCTTTTCTTTTCGTTGCTGTCATCCATACGGATTTGAGTGAACCCAACACCTTCAGACTGTCCATAGCAGGAGAAGATGTTTTCAATATGTAATCTGTTCTGAATGTCTTCGACCACTTCTGGTGCACAGTAAGCACCTGCTAGCATTCCTTTTCTTAAACTTGTTACGTCATAGTTTTCAACATAGTTTAACATGAACTGATACATGGTTGGTACTCCATGGAAGCTTGTACATTTGTGTTCCTGAATGATTTCTAAGGCTTTCCTTGTGGAGAATTTCTTTGTAAGGATTAAGGTTCCGCCTACCATGAAGATTAACATGCCGGTGTATAAGCAGCCCATTACATGGAATAAAGGCAATGCAGATAAGATGGTATCGTTTTCATTGTAGCCAAAGTTATCAATGAAGGTTAAAACGTTGTTTAGGATTCTGCTCTGGCCTAACATAACGGCTTTTGGATTTCCTGTCGTTCCGGATGTGTAAAGGAACATTAAGCAGTCTTCTGGGCTTGTTTTTGCAACATATGCATCAAGTGTTTCATCACTTACTTCTTTTCCAAGTTCTTCTAAAGTTATTGCGTCTGTGATTCTGTTGTCAATGGATACGGTTTCTTCTAAGAAGATTACTTTGTCTAGGTTGTCGAATAAGGATGTGTCATAGACGCTGCCAAGAGTTTCTTTGGATGTTACAAGAACGGTACTGTCGGAATGTTCTACTAAAGATTTGATTTCTGGGATTGTGTTTTTATCATTTAAGCAAACTGGAATGCCTCCAAGTTTGGTTGTTGCCAAAAAGAATAAGATCCATTCTGGACAAGTTGGAGCTAATAAGGAAACGTGGGTTTCTTTCTTTACTCCAATTTTAATAAGACCTTTTGCAATGCTGTTTACTTTATCGGACATTTCTTTGAATGTGTAAGAAACGTTTTGTTCTGGATAAATCATTGCTGTGTTGTCAGCATATTCTGCAAATTTTTCTTCTAAATACTGGTTCATTGTTTTCTCTACATTTTTCATCATAATAATCACATACCTTTCATTTGAAAATAACATGTATC
>CALFNR010000090.1:0-12512 GCA_937903005.1 uncultured Lachnoclostridium sp.
ATGAGATACTTAGGACAGAATTCCTTATGATTGATGGAGAAGCAGTTCAGAAAATTATGGATGAAGCAACGGTGCCATTCGAGTATGCTGAAAGTTCGGAAAAGAGTGATGAAGAAGAGATAAGAGACTTTAGGAGAGCATTTGATCTTTCCAAGGCACCACAGATACGAGCAAGACTTGTAAAGAGAGATGGGTATACTCTATTCCTGCTTGATATGCACCATATCATCGGAGACGGCATGAGTATGGGTACATTTATGCATGAATTAAGTGCTTTGTACGGAGGAGAAGAATTACTGAAACTAAATCGTCAGTTTAAGGATTACAGTGAGTGGATGAATAGCCGTGATCTTACAGAACAAAAGAAATATTGGCTGAGTCAGTTCGAAGATGAAATACCTGTGCTTGACATGCCACTTGATCATACACGTCCTCAGATGCAAAGTTATGAGGGAAACAAGACAACGATGATGCTAGATGAAAAATTGTCGTCGCAGATTAAAGAGCTTTCCAAGAAGAGCGGAGCGACAGAATATATGATTTTCTTATCAGCAACTATGATACTGCTCAGTAAGTATAGCCGTCAGGAAGATATCGTAATCGGAAGTCCGATAAGTGGAAGGACACATAAGGATACGGAAGAAATGCTCGGAATGTTTATCAACACTCTAGCAATGAGGGGAAGACCTGAGAGGACGAAGAGTTATGAAGAGTTCCTTAAAGAGATAAAAGATATCTGTTTTAAGGCATATGAGAATCAGGAGTATCCGTTTGAAGAACTCGTAGAAGCCGTACAGATACAGAGAGATATATCTAGAAATCCACTGTTCGATGTGATGCTAGTGCTTCAAAACAATGAAAATACCAAGTTTGAACTGGAAGGAACAGAGGCAGAGAGTGTCGGTATTTTTGATACAATTTCCAAATTTGATCTTACATTCAATATAGCAGAAAAAGAGGAAGGATTTGTAATCATACTTGAATATTGTACAGCCCTGTATGAAGCTGTGACCGCAAAGCGTATACTCAAACATTTTAAAGAAATACTCAGACAGCTCACAGTAGACAAAGAAATTAAAATTGGAGATATCGAGATGGTAACATCTGACGAAAGAGAAACCATCCTCCATGTATTTAATGCAACAGAGATCGCGTATCCGAAAGAGAAGACGGTAGTAGAGTTATTCGAAGAACAGGTCAAAAAGAATCCAGATAACAGAGCAGTGGTGTATGAAGATGAGTCAATCAGCTACGAGGAATTAAATGGAAATGCTAATGTACTTGCTCATAAGTTGAGAGAGAAAGGAATTGGCAGGGATGACTTTGTAGCAATCGTATCCGAGAGAAGCATAGAGATGATAGAAGGAATTATCGGAATTATTAAGGCAGGCGGAGCCTATGTGCCAATCGATCCGACATATCCTGAGGATAGAATCGCCTTTATGTTGGAAGACTGTAGACCTAAGGCATTATTGACATTCGGAGACGAAATAAAGATAAACACCAATATTGAAAAGATTGACCTTGGAGCCGTTGGAATCTGGGAAGGAAATAGAGACAATCCAGAACATATCAATCATCCAGAAGATCTGATTTACTGTATCTATACATCAGGAACTACAGGACAGCCAAAGGGTGTAATGATAGAACATGGTGGAGCAATAAATTCCAATTGTACATTTGGTGGAAGCTGGGGAGTAAATTCAGAAGATAAGGTAATTCAGTTTGCCAACTATGTCTTTGATGCATCCGCATCGGAGATAATAATGGCGTTATTAAATGGTGCAGAACTTGTATGTGTTCCAGAGAATATTGTACACGATCCAGTATGTTTTAGCAGATATTGCAAGGAAAAACAAGTTACAGTGGCAACGCTTCCGCCAAATTATTATATACAAGAAGAAATTGATATCCATCTACGCAAATTAATTACTGCTGGTTCAGAATCCAATAAAGCAATTCTTGCAAAGGCGGGAAGTAATGCGTATATTAATGCCTACGGTCCGACAGAAAATACAATCTGTGCAAGTTTCTGGGAGAAGAACGAAAAGTGGAATGGTGGAAATGTACCAATCGGAAAACCAATCAGCAACACTCATATATACATTATGAATGGAGATAAGCTTTGTGGAATTGGAGTACCAGGAGAATTATGCCTCACTGGCGACAGCCTAGCAAGAGGGTATCTGAATAGACCAGAGCTTACAGCAGAGAAGTTTGTGAAGAATCCTTATGGAGAGGGACGTATGTACCGTTCTGGTGATCTTGCAAGATGGCTTCCAGACGGAAATATCGAATATCTAGGAAGAATCGATGAACAAGTTAAGATAAGAGGATTCCGAATTGAACTTGGAGAGATCGAGAGTCATATCCGAGAGATAGAAGGAGTAAAAGACAGTGCAGTCATAGCCAGAGAGGATGCCAGTGGGGATAAGGCAATTTATGCATACTATACTGGAAGTGGAGTCAGTGTGTCAGACATCAGAGACAGGCTGATAGAAGTATTACCAGAGTATATGATCCCTGCCTATATGATGGAGATTGATAGTATTCCTGTTACTAGAAATGGAAAAGTTGACAAAAGAGCACTACCAGATATAGAAGTTTCAAGCACTGAGGAGTACGTAGCACCAAGAAATGAGGCGGAAAGCATTATCTGCGAGATATTCGAGGAAATACTCGGAATAGAACGAGTAGGTGTAAATGATGATTTCTTTAAACTTGGCGGACATTCTCTACGAATCATAAAGATTATTAACAGAATAGAACAGAGGACAGGGGTTCGCTTTGGTATAAAGACTGTATATGCAAATTCCAAGGTTGTTGAACTTAGTAAAGCGCTCATAGCATGTAATGAAAAAGCTGGTAGGGATATCATTAGGAGTGCAGAGAAAAAGGACAGATACGTGGCTTCATCTATTCAAAAAAATGTATATATAGCCCAGAAGAGTGTGGAAGCAGGAACTGTCTATAATATGCCAATTGAACTGATGATAGAAGGTAGGTTAGATGCAGATAGACTACAGGTGGCAGTTGATGAACTGGTAAAGCGTCATAAAGTATTGCAGACCTCATTTGTCTCTGAAGATGGAGAAATCTATCAGGTTATAAATACAGATGCAAAAGTAAAACTGGAGAAGTACTTTGCAGACAGTGAAGAAGAGCTGGAAGAGAAATTCCATCAATTTGTACGACCATTTGAACTAGAAACAGCGCCTCTATTTAGGATAGGTATAGCTGAGTGCAAGGGAATACAGAGAATATTCATTGATGTCAATCACATTGTAGCTGATGGTGAGAGCAATACACTTATGATGAAAGAACTTGCAGCATTTTATAATGGTCAAGAACTTAGTAAAGCAAAGCTGCAGTACTATGATTTTAGTGAATGGCTTGCAGGAAAGTCGCTTAAAAAAGAATCAGATTACTGGAAGAATGTAATAGAAAGCGTTGAAGAACCAATGCAGTTGCCTTACGACAAGACAGGAACGGTGGATTCTTCCTCCGTTGTATCCATAAAAGTCAAAGAGGATATCTACAGAAAACTGAGGGGACTTTCCGCAGAACTTCATACAACGATCCATAACATACTTTTATTTGCAGCTATGAGGACAATGAACAGATTCTGTAACCAACAACAGATAGTGATAGGAGTGCCATTCTCATTACGTAGCAGATACAATCTAGAAGACGTACTTGGTATGATGGTTAATGTTCTGCCTATTATGTTCAAAGTGGATGAGGAACAAACTATTAAAGAATCCATAAAGCAAATCGAAGAAATAGTTATTTCTGCATTTGAAAACAGCATCTGTGACGTACAGGCACTGATTTCGGAAATGGCTGAAAGTACCTATGATAAAATTCGTATGGTCTTTTCATTCAATGGAAGTGAATCAGAGCAAATACACTTTGGAGATTCTAGGATGTGGACGAAGAGTAGTTCTGAAAGCACAGCAAAGTATGAGCTTGTAATGTCAGTTGCCGAAAAAGCAGATCATTACGATGTTGTATTGACATATGCTAATGGACTATTTTTCAGAGAGACAGCAGAGAATATCCTTGAAAGCTTTGTAACCGTAGTAGAACAGCTTGTGAATGGAAGAAAAAAAGTATCAGATCTTACCGCAATATCTGATGCACAGAGAGAAAAATTGCTTTATCTTGCAGGAAATAAAGTGGAATTCGGTTGTGAAAAGACCGTCATTGATCGAATTATAGAAAAGGCGATGAAAAACGGAGAACAGACAGCAGTTGTGTATAGAGGCAAGTCATTAAGTTATCATAAACTTATACAATGGGCTCAGTTTAATGCGAAGAGATTGATCGAACAAGGCATTGGAGAGGGCGATATAGTATGTATACTTTTAGAAAATGGACTATCACTGATTCCGGTAGTAATTGGAATCTGTATGACTGGTGCAGCATATCTACCACTAGATCGAGAAACACCTGACGGAAGAATAGCAACGATTCTTGAAAGTAGTGGATGTGTATGTGCTGTAGTAGATGAAGAGAATAAAAATCGCATACAGGGAATTCGATGTCTAAAGGTAAGTGAACCTGAGGAAGTAGAACTTTCATTTGAAAGCAAAGCGACTTCAGAAGATGCAGCATATGTGATTTATACATCAGGTTCAACTGGTACACCAAAAGGAGTGCAGGTAAGTCATAGGGCACTCAGCAATCTTGTGGATTGGCATATACGGAAATTCAGTATTACAGAGTCAGAAGTAACCACACATTATGCTGGATTCGGATTTGATGCGACCGTATGGGAGATATTTCCTAGTCTTGTAGCAGGAGCATGTATACATTGCATACCAGATGACATACGTATTGACATCAAAGCACTTCGAGACTATTACGAAGAGAATGGAATAACAGTAAGCTTTTTGCCAACACCTATTTGTGAGCAGTTTATGAAGCAAGAGAATCATTCACTTAGAATTCTGCTAACAGGTGGTGATAAGCTCAATACTTTTGTAGCTGGGCATTCCTATAGAGTGTTCAATAATTACGGTCCTACAGAAAATACTGTAGTAACCACTTGCTATGAGGTTACGGAACAGACATCCAACATTCCGATTGGTAGACCAATCGATAATGTTCAGGTTTATGTAGGAGACTCCAAATGCAGATTGCTACCTCCATATGCAAGGGGAGAGCTACTGATATGTGGTGATAGCCTTGCAGATGGTTACCTTAAGAATGAAGAGCAAACCTCCAAAGCATTTGTTGAGACAGAGTTCGGAAGGACATATCGTACTGGAGATATTGTTAAATGGAATCATGAGGATGAGCTAGAGTTCATTGGACGAAATGACCATCAGACAAAAGTCAATGGCAACAGAATTGAGCTTGGTGAGATTGCATCCGTACTTGATACAGTAGAAGGTGTAAACGGCACAGCTGTTGTTATTCAGGAGATAAACGGAAGTAAGTGGATAACTGCGTATTATGCATCAGAAGAGAACATACCAGAGGATAAGCTACGTAACTATCTATCATCAAGGCTTCCATATTATATGATGCCAAGATATATCCTTTATCTTGAATCTATACCGTTAACACTGAATGGGAAGATTGATGTAAGAGCATTGCCAGTACCTGACGTAAAGACTTCTAATAATGAAATGGCTGTGTCTAAGACGGAGTGTTTCCTATTTGATATATGGCGAGAGCTTCTTGCAATAGAAGACATTAGTATATATGAGAATTTCATAGAAGCTGGTGGAAACTCAATATTGATTGTCAAGATGCAAGAAATGATAGAATATCAGTATCCAGATATTGTTACAATAGCAGATATTTTTGCGAATCCTACAATTTCCTCTCTTGCAGGATTTATAGATAGTAAAAACGCAGTAGGTGAACTTGTGTCTATCAGTAGACAGATACTGATACCACAGTTTGGAGTGAAAGGCAAAGAACTTCTTGAGAAAACAGTAAGTTTTGTTGATAAGAGCAGACTGTGTGATGTCTCTGTAAGTCTTAGAAATCGAGACAGAACAATGTTTGAAACAGTGTTTGTATCGGCGTATTGTGCAGCAGTTTCTCAGATATTGGATAACACAGAAGGGTTGAAGGTATACAGTGTCATAGGAGAAGAACATTATATCTTCACAGTGGATCCAAATTCGCTTAAGAATTTTGCACAACTGACAGCCAAGGTATCCAAAGGGTTGAAGTCATGTTCATGCGAAAAGATATCAAAGGTTGTAGTGGATCAGAAGAGTACAGGAATTGTTCCAGTGTTTATACTGAATGGAAGCAAAGAAGATGCCTTTATGAAACAAGCAGATTTTGAGCTGAACTGTAGTATAACTAGAAACCGCTTACATGTAACAGTAGACAGTACAGCCGTGGACGAGAGATACATGGATGCGGTATTGAAGAGATTTACAGCAATTTTAAAGAGTGTATTTTCGATTTAAAATAGAAATGAATAGGATTTTAATCGTATAACGAAATATTTATATTTGTAGAAGCCAAGTGGAGACACTTGGCTTTTACAAGCTATAGAACAAACCGCTGTCGCAATAAAATAGGAAAGAGAAAACCCCCTAGAAAAGCCCCCTCTGAATGAGGGGCAAGGGAGTTGAAATGTGCGTGCACACGTTGTTTTGTTTAAGTTATATAAAAGAAGCGTACACTTTGTTCTTATGGATTCGCACTTGGCGATACTCCGTTCACAATAACGTTAACTGTCGTATATTTTGAACCAACATAAACTTTATAAGTGTAGTTTCCTGGAGCTATATTATAGCTATTAAAGGTTATATTAGGGTAATTGCAACTCCAGTAAATAGATGAATAATTATTTACATCTGATACGGAAACAAAGTTGGCTGGTGAGGATATGCATTCAAGATAGCATACACCAACGTAAGCTGGGTCCATTGCATTACCATATTGATCCTTAGCAGTAATTGTTATTGCACCATCTTCATTGCTTACTGTATTAACTAATGGTACTACAGTCTTAGAAAGTGTTACAGAACTTAGTACGGCTGGTGCGCCAACTGTAACTGGGAAAGTGGCAACGGTATATCCATTAGGATCTTTTAAATAAATATAGGTAGATCCTGTGTTTATAGGAACTAAGCCTATGGACTTATCTGTGCTATCTATTATATTGCTTTGTAAAATTAAAATATTTGTATTCCCTGAACTTACTGAATACCTGCTGTAATCACCAATTTCCTTATTAGAAGAAGTTGTAATATTAAAATGAGCATAATAGTTACCTGAGTCTTTAGGAAGGGTGTAATTACAGTTTGTGGTGTTTGTAAAGGTAAACGTTGGTGAGTTTGTTATCGTGCATCTGTACTGAGCAGAAATCATTTCTGGATCATAACTAGTAATCCGTATATTTCCAGAGTCAGCAGTAATGCTATTAGAACCAGGTTCTTTATAGCTAATTCTTGCGATTGCAGTACCATTAGGTGAAGTAAAGTTAAGCTTTTTGTTAGAATTTAAGTAATAAGAGGATACTGTAAATGTAATTCCTGAATAGGACTGTCCATATTCATATTCACCAAGCTGTATTCCATTCTTATCGTATGCGTAAGCTACAATAGGAGTTTCTGTATTAATAGGGACTTTAGTTGTTAAAAACTCAAATTTACGAATAATACCGTCACAGGCGGTAAAGTTAAACGTGCTGCTCTTGTACTTCACAGTATAAACTTTTCCATCCATCAGATTTTGACTTAAGCTAAGGGTTGCATATTTGTTTTCTGATACAACACTAGATACAGATACAACCTTTCCACTTGTATTATAGATGGTAAAGTCATTTTTGCTTAACTTCGCTGGTGTTTCCTGAAATGCAACTCGAACTTCGCTTAGTCCAATCTGCTTAGCAGAAGAAATTGAACTATACACATTTACTGTAACACGCACTGTTCGGTTAGATGAACTGTTTGTTGCCACGGAGGCATCAGCCTTAGAGTAAGCAGTAATAGAAGCACTGCCGATTCCATTGGCCTTAATCGCACCTGTAATTGAATTAATGCTTACTACGTTTGTGTTACTTGATTTATAACGTATAACATCAGTAGAATTGGAAGGTGACTTTTTTACGGAAAGTTTTTTTGACTGCCCCGTTACTAATGTGAAACTTCTAACAGATGGAATTATGTAATCAGAACGCCTTCTCACAGTAAATGTTGTCTTACATACAAGCTGTGAAGTTGTGCGTCTTCTAGCACTTATAGTAACTTTTCCAGGTTCTTTTACAAGTAGCTTACCTGTTCGTTTATTTACTTCGACAAGGCTTGGTTTGCTTGAATAGAAGTAAACACTTTGCTTACGAACATTTAGAGTGTAGGCACGATTGGTATATAGAACGTTTGAGACAGTTTTTCCATTGGGTAAGATAAATTTAGATGCGGCGTTAATGTCTGTATAATAAAGTGGCGTAATAAGAAAAAAGATAAAAAGCACCACACCTAGAATTTTAGAACTTTTTAATTTCATAACATTCTCCTTTGACATGGTAATAAATACAGGCAAACAAGTTCGTTTGCCTGTATTTAACATTATACAATTCTAGCTATACTTAAAAAGGTTTCTTTTGATAAATCATGAAATTCATTGCCTACAGAGACAATAGGTCTTGAAAGGGCATTACTGTTAATCATGACTATCTTGCCTTCTTGGCCATTATTCAAAATGACGTTGCTATGAATATAAGTTTGAGCCATTTCGTGTAAGAAGGTAAGCAGAATATGAGGGTCGTACTTGTGTAAACCTTCAGTCTCAAAAATGTTGATTACTTCAAAAGGACACATTGGCGCACGATATGCACGGGCAGATGTCATGGCGTCATAGGTATCTGCAATTGCGACGATTTTAGCAAATTCAATAATCTCATCACCCTTCAAATGATTTGGATATCCACTTCCATCACATCGTTCATGGTGCATTAGAGCGCATAATTTGATACGCATATCAAATATCTGATCCTTCATAATTTCATAACCTTTGTAGGAGTGTGTTTTAATTACTTTATATTCAGCTGCGGTTAATGTAGTAGGTTTTTGAATGATTTCGTGTGGAACAAGAAGTTTACCAACGTCGTGTAAAAGCCCACACAATAATAGTGAGCGAAGATCGCTTTCGTCTAAGTGGAGCCAAGTACCAATGGTGTAACTGATTAAAGCAACATTTACGGAGTGTACATAAGTAATGTCATCTTGATCTCTCATACACTGAAGCATATGAAATACATGCGTTCCATTACGTGTAGCAGATAGTAGAACGTCCATTGAGTCAGATAAGGATTCAATATCTATTTTTGTTGTTACCTTATTAATAAACTTTAGAAGTTCTTCTTTTAAAGTTAGAACCGTTTCAGAGTGTTTTTCTGCAAAGTGCAGGTATTCTGCCGTTTGCTTGATTTCTTCCGTGAAAGAAACCCTTGTCTCAATAGGTTCCATATTTACAACGTCAAGATGGATTTTTATATCAGTGATGGAGTAAAACTTTAACCTTGTAATAGCGCGATTTGTAAGCATCGTATCCTTTGCTATAATTAATTGGTTATTGTATGTATAAATATCTTCTGCTATTACCATACCTGGTTTTGCCCGACTTGTAAGTATTCGCTTTGTTTTCATTTTATCCCCCTTTATTCCATTCATAAAATACTCAAAAAAATACTTTCGTATAGTAAAGTATACGATTTTTTTAGGGTAACTGTCAATATTATTCATAGGTTAACGAGGAAAAATTAAAAATAGAGCTAAAATACTAGATTTAGCCCTATTTTTTCTATTTAATATAGTATTATTAACTAAAGGTATAGTTTTAAGTTATCTGCTTTATCAAGTGCTTCCCAAGGCAAAGACAGATCTAGTCGACCGAAATGACCATAAGCAGCAGTTTGTTTGTAGATAGGTCTTCTTAAGTTTAACATCTGGATAATACCAGCTGGTCTTAAGTCGAAGTTAGCACGAATAATTTCAACTAATTTTTCATTACTGATTTTTCCTGTACCAAATGTATCAACCATAATGGATGTTGGCTGTGCAACACCAATTGCATAAGATAACTGAATTTCACACTTATCAGCGATTCCTGCAGCTACAATGTTTTTTGCAACGTAACGTGCAGCATAAGCTGCTGAACGGTCAACCTTTGTGCAGTCTTTACCAGAAAAAGCACCACCGCCGTGACGAGCATAACCACCGTAAGTATCTACAATAATCTTACGTCCAGTTAAACCACTGTCTCCATTAGGACCACCAATTACGAAACGGCCTGTTGGATTAATATAAATTTTAGTGTCTTTTGAAATCATTTCAGCAGGAACAACAGCATCAATTACATATTTTTTAATATCAGCATGAATTTGTTCCTGTGTTACATTATCAGCATGTTGAGATGAAATGACAATTGCATCAATGTGTTTTGGGCAGCCTTTTTCGTCATATTCAACACTAACCTGGGATTTTCCATCTGGTCTTAAGTAATCAAGAGTGCCATTTTTTCTAACCTCAGTAAGTTTGCGAGTTAATTTCTGAGCAAGGGCGATAGGATATGGCATATATTCAGGTGTTTCATTTGTTGCATATCCAAACATCATACCTTGGTCACCAGCACCGATTGCTTCGATTTCTTCGTTGCTTAGTGTTTCTACCGTTCCTTCTTTTGCTTCTAATGCCTTGTCAACACCCATTGCAATGTCACTTGACTGTTTATCAAGAGCTACAATAACACCACATGTGTTGCAATCAAATCCTTTTTCAGATGAATCATAACCAATTTCTCTAATTGTATTACGAACGATTTCTTGAATATCGATATTAGCCTTTGTAGTGATTTCGCCCATAACAAGAACTAAACCTGTTGTAATCGCAGTTTCACACGCAACTCGGCTCATTGGATCCTGTTCTAGTAAAGCATCTAGAACTGAGTCTGAAATTTGGTCACAGATTTTATCTGGATGTCCTTCTGTTACAGATTCTGAAGTAAAAAGTAATTTTTCCATTTTATCCTCCTTGTTTTTTATTAATACGTCAGGTAAAATTTTGCAAATAAAAAAATCCACTGAGTAAGCGGACTTGATAATGTGTACAAATCCTCTTATTGCTCGATTACTCGCTCAGATTGGCACCTTCCCTATTTGGGGGTTGCCGTGGTTTCGCAGAGCCTTAACTCTCCACCACTCTTAATAAGGGTTTGATTTCTTTATTCGGATAAGTACATAATAAACGCTTAGGGGAGAATTGTCAAGATAAAATTGGTTTGTTTATAGTTCTTTAATACCATTGGAAACACAGGTGTGTTATAATCTACTTTAATGACTTTTATAGGAGAAGAGTATGAAGATAAGAAATAAGCTAATAATGGCGTTTGTGATTATGATTGGTCTGCCATTTATTCTGATAGCAACTACTACAGGAACCATTATTTATTATACAATTGCAAACGTTAATAATTACTATGACGTAGAAACTACGTCCACGAAAATCATAACAAATCCTAATTATTTTGTGCTGGATTCCATTAATGGGCTATATGAGGACTTAAAGGTTATATTAAAAAATGATCCTGATAGACTCTTAAGTCAAGAATACGTTAAAAGTATAAATCGTAAGTTGGAGAAGAAGTCCTCTTTTTTGGTTGTACTACATGAAGAAAAGGTTGTATTTGTTGGTGATAGAGAAAGGCTAAAACAAATACAAAATGAATTTCCTGTGTTTTCGCTTTATACCACACAAGGAGACAGTGGTCTGTATTTTGACGATAGTCAGCCATTTTTACTTCGTAAGACAGATTTTAATTTTCGTGATCAAACTTCAGGGAGTGTTTTAATCGTCACCAATATGGAAACATTTTTGCCTCAAGTAAAGAAGTCATTGATTCATTTAGTTATCTGCATCATAGCTATTATATGCTTTACAGCATTTTTTCTTGTAATGTGGCTTTATCGAGGAATGGTTCGTCCACTTAATACATTGAGAAATGGAATTTACCGTATGAAAAATGGAGATTTGGATTTTGAAATGAAGGGAGACACCGATGATGAAATCGGAAGAATCTGTGATGACTTTGAGGATATGCGTCGACAGGTAAAAATATTAATGGAAGAAAGATTAGAGTATGAAGAGCAGATGAAAATGATGATTAGCAACATTTCACATGATTTAAAAACTCCAATCACTGCAATTAAGGGGTATTCGGAAGGCATAATGGATGGAGTTGCAGATACGCCTGAAAAAATGGACAAGTATCTTAAGACAATCTATACAAAGGCAAATGATATGACGTATTTAGTGGATGAGCTTTCATTTTATGCTAAGATAGACACTAATAAAATACCATATAATTTTACTAAGGTTAATCTGGATCAATATTTTACAGATTGCATGAATGATTTAGTGCTAGACTTGGAGGTAAAGAATATAGAACTAAGTTATACGAATCATACATCAAAAGATATTGAAGTAATGATAGACATCGAGCAGTTAAAACGAGTTATAAGCAATATTATCGGTAAT
>CALFNR010000091.1:0-6716 GCA_937903005.1 uncultured Lachnoclostridium sp.
TAACATGCTTATTTCTAAACACTTACTATTATACGCTCAACATTTTTTCTGCAAATCTATCATTCACTCATTATCAATGGGTTATAAATCTTTTCTAAACATACGCTAAATCTCCAACATATATATGTAGTCTGGTAAATTTCATTATGTTTTATAAGCATTTAGAATTTACGTCTATTCGATTAAAGTTCAGAATCTGTTTTAGAATCATTCATTTTGTTCATCTTGATATTCTGGTATGTAACTTTTTCAAGTAAAAGACCGTATGCTGCTTCATATGCCTTGCATTGACCTTCTAAGCGAAGGTTTTCTTTTTTGCTTTCTTCATATTTTGATTTCCAGTCCACGTTTTCACCTACTTGAATTGCTCCAATGGCATACACAGTGTCATGGTAAAAGAAGTCCAATGATACACCCAGCACATTACATATGGCCTCCAATAACGATGTCTTTACATCCTTAGCCGCCAACATCTGACTTAATTTAGGTTGAGAATAACCTAAAAGGTCTGCCAACTTTACTATACCGATATTATTGGCACGTAAAATGTCTTTTAATTCTTTTCCGCTCATTTTATATAAGTTAAATATTGTTATATATATTATTTTTATTTTGTCATATATAATATTATTAGTATATTTGCACACGTTAACGGCAAAATGCCGTCAAATTCAGCACAAAAGTACAATAAAAATATAAAAGAAACGAATAAAAATGGAAAAATTATTTGATTTATTACCAAAACGTGATCAAAAGCGCAATTTAGTTGTGTATTTTTATATACATGACTATTCCGAAGCTATTTTGGCAGGAAAGATTAAGACAGATTGTGTTTTTACTCATCTAGCAAAGCAGTTTGGCTTCTGTCGCACAGGTGTACGTAGTATCTTGCAGCGTGCAGGTGTGTTTGAAAGTGCAGCAAACCCAGTTATTAGGAATGCAGATTTTTTAAAAAATTTATGTCTCCCTGAAAATATTGAAGATTATGAATGAGTTAGTGTTCCAAAATAAGACTATGACATTTGAGGCGTTTATAAATCGCCTTTCTGATGTCCTTGTACCGAAAATTTTAATGGCAATCAAAAATCCTCCCAAGGATAGAGTTTCTCAAAATGAGGCTTTTCGCATTTATAAACAAGGTAATGTACGACGTTGGGTTAAAACAGGTAAATTGAAAGCTGCATCCAAGAGACCAGGCAAGATAGAATATCGAGTTAAAGACTTAGATGAACTTTATAATGTGGTACAAGACTATTTTGATGTATGAAATATAGAATCATAAGAATTATAAAATTAACTTATCTTCCAATATGGTTGATACATCTATTATACGCTTTAGACCCAAGCGTGTATGATGAGTGCGACACTTTTGAAGCTTGTCTGGACAAACTTTATTTGATAGAAAAGATTATCAATCATACAACAGTTTTGTTCAACAGAACTATGAAGCCAATCAATAAGTTCAAAAAGATTGTACGTACAAGAGATTGTCTGAGTGTAATAGGTCCTTCAAATCAAGTAAATGTAATTTTCAAAATAGAGCATTATGATTAATCCTTTTTTAACATGGATAAAGTTGCCTCGTGACTTTGTTGATTGGCAATGGTACACCAATTCAAATATGGTACACATATACCTTAATCTGCTATTGAATGCTAATCTTGCAGACACAAAGAGAAATGGTATAATCGTACATCGTGGTGAATATTTCATCACGCTTACACTTCAAGGAGAAGAAACCGGATTGTCTCAGCAAAGTATAAGAACCTGTCTTTCCAACCTTAAGAAGTCTCACGAAATCTGTTTCAGAAAAATAAACAGAGGTAGAATTATCGTTTTACCTGAGTTTAATAAATTTCAACCTATTGGTATGGATGAGCAGAATCCGTCTTGGATAAAACTATATAGAAAACTATGCGAGTGGAATTGGTACAAAAGTCCACATATGGTTCATCTTATAGTACATTTCATGTTAAAAGGAGAGCCTATTCTGCAATCGGATGGCAAAGTATTATGGCAGCTGACCACAAGTTATAAAATGTTAAATAAGGAAACCGGAATGTCGATTCAAACGCTACGTTCTTGCATCAAAAAGCTCAAAAATGCAGGTGAAATAGCTGTGTTAGTTTTTCCAACACACCAATTTAGCATCGTAACCCTCTGTAATTACAACAGTTACGAGGATGAAAAAATCGCAGCTAACACAATGGTAACACAATGCCAACATGGTGGTAACACGATTTTGGAGGGTGTTGAAATTGAAAGTAAACTACCATTACTAACACACCTAAAACAAGACTCAACTACCTGTAGCTATGACAGTTATGATGATAAAAAAATTGAAACTAACACGATGGTAACACAATACCAACACAATGGTAACACGGTATCAACACCATTTTTGGCCGACAACCTAACACAATGCCAACACGATGGTAACACGATATCAACACCATTAAAAGAATATAAGAAAGAAAGAATAAAAGAAAGTTCTTCCTCCTCCTTCCGTGCGCAGGAGAAAAAGAAAATTTTGTCAGAAAATATTGAATTTGGATATGAAACAGAAAAAGAAAACGAACAAAAGAAAGTTGAGAAAGAAAGTCTCTTTGACGACTTGAAAAGCAATGGCGTTTGGTTGAAAGCGATGGCGATGAAATTTAATCTCGCCGACATCAAGCAAGTAATTAATAAACTTGACGAGTTTCAGCTCGATCTAGTTTGTCGTGGTCGTGATTATCCTAGCAGCCTACAAGATTGCATGAGTCATTTCAATGACTGGTTGGCGATAAATATCAAAAGAACTACGGTTACTCCTGCTCCATCAACAAGAGCAAAGGAAAAATGGGCAGGAGAATACTTTGTCCCAAAATCTTCCGAAGGAGGCATTTATGATGGAAAAATTTAATATAAACTTATCGCAAGAAAGATGTTTTCTTAACTTGCAGTACTTTTTTAAGCAGCAAGTGTCTGTTTATGGCAAAAAGTACAAGACCGATGACGAACAGTCTGAGTGTTTAAATGAAATAGCATCATGGTTGGTAGAGACCAAGGGTAAATGGGGCTTACTTCTTGCTGGCGTAACTGGTAATGGTAAGACCATAACCGTTAAAGCTATGCGCACTTTTGTAAATGCGTGTAAAATTACCGACCCTATTCCTACAATTGGAACTTGGACACTGAATGCAGGCATTTGGATGATTAATGCTCGTGAGTTGAACAAAATGTTTGTTAAGGACAATGCCACTTTCGAGAAGTGCAAGGATACTTACATTCTAGCAATCGATGACCTCGGAGTTGAAGATACAATTGTTTATTGGGAAGGAAACAGATACAAGCCGATGGAAGATATTCTCTATTACCGTTATGAGAGAATGCTGACAACCATTGTCACCACGAATCTTCCATTAGCAATGATACGAGAGAAATACGGCGACAGGCTTGGAGATAGATTCAACGAAATGTTTTTAATTATCCATATGCCAGACAGAAATTTTAGAAATTAATAATCAAGAATTATCAAAATGAAGCAGACAGAAGCAGATAAAATATTAGAGCTTACTAAAGGAGGAATCTCTGTTTTCACCCATTATCTGGGCGAAGGATGTTTGAAGAAGAAATTCTGCAATCCTTTTCGTGAAGACCACCATCCTTCTTGTCGTTTATACAAAAACGTGCATTCAGGAATTGTTCGTTACTATATGCGTGATTTTGCTCATACGGAACTTAGTGGAGATTGTTTCTGGATGGTATCTAAGGTTTTGAATGTTGACTTAGAGGCCAATTTCAAGTTAATATTGCAAACCATCGATAAAGATTTATGCCTTGGGGTATTCAATGAAACTCCTTTGGCTAAGTGCGTTTCTGTGGATTATGCTGCAAAACTAGATGCTACATTCAACAGTTTGGAGGAATCTTCTATTGATAGTTTTAATATATGCCTAAAAGAGTTTTCCGCTGACGAACTTAGTTATTGGGGAAAATACGGCATAAAAAAGGCTACGTTGGATGCTTACGATGTTAAGAGTATACAATCCTGCGAATTCAGAAGAAAGAATGGTTCTAGCTTCAGCGTTTTTGCTTCTAGCGTTATTCCGATGTTTGGATATTGTTTTGGTAATGGTGAAGGTTATAAGCTCTATAGACCTAAAAGTAGAAACCGTTTTCTTTATGCAGGAAAACTTCCACGACCATATGTCTTCGGAGTTAAACAGTTGCCATCAGTTGGCGATATGGTTTTTATAACTGGAGGTGAAAAAGATGTTATGTCTTTACACGCACATGGTTTCCATGGATTAGCACTGAACAGTGAAACGGCATCTGTTTCCGACCAATTTATGGAGGATTTGTGTCGTCGATTCAAAAATATCATTTTCCTCTATGATGCAGACGAGACAGGTAAGAATGAATCTTTGAAAAATTACGAGAAATATTCCAAGTTGGGACAAGTATCTCGTCTTGTTTTACCTTTAGCTGGGACAAAGAAAGAAAAAGATATAAGTGATTATTTTGCACTCGGTAATAGTGCTTCAGATTTAAGACAACTAATAAAAAACGTGTTTATATCGCCAGAAACGGCAAAATAAGCCCTTCTGACGAACTCACGCATTAAAGACGGACAATTTTACGTCCAAGACAAAGAAAGTCTCTTAAAACGAAAAAAATGAATCATATGAGAAAAGAAAAAAAATATAATTATAAAGTTGAGCCACTTTCGGTATCATCTAAGCGTATTTATTACGAGTTAGGTTTTAAAGACGAGGATATTCCTTTTTCATTGGTTAATGTCAATGTTCTTCGAGCCGGCACTGTTATATCTGGCATAGGTGTTGAGAATCCGCAAGGTGGTGTAGAGTTTGTAAGTGCAGACTTTACTCGACCTTCCTATTCTATTGGCGAGATATCGCCTTTGAGACTATATTGCAATGATAAGTACAACAGGACAGAAACCTGTTGTGTTTTTTACGATATATTGGATTATCTAGCTTATATATTCATCAGAAAGATACATATGTTTGGCGTACCTAATGATGCTGATTGTTTCATTATGTCTTCCAGTAAGAACTATCATCAGCTAGTTGTAGAAACGGATGTGTATAAAAAAATACTTCTATTCCTACCAAAGGATGTTTTTGGCAGGACCATGTCTTTAAGCATTCAAAAGCGGAATCCTACCCATGTTATTAATTGTGATTTTTATTATGGGAATCTTACAAATCTATTTGACTTTATGAAAACGATAAAGACATATCCATTATGAAGTCGCTCATTGTTCTATTCATCATTTTGGTTGTTGTTCTTACAATAACAATCATTTACGAGACCAAGTTCACATATCGTGACGGTGGTCTTTGGAAAAGAAAAAAATAACGTTCAAAAGTAATAAGCAATATGAAAGAAAGTATTTTTAAAGTAGAGAAAAGAGAAGATGACCTTATAAGAACTGACGAGTATTGGCAATCTTCGTCTTTTGCAGACATGCAAAGTTCTCTCGTTAAGAATCTGTTTATTAAGAAACAGTATCTTCCGCATCGTAATATGAAGGTTTTCAGAGAATTGTCTTTTTTGATTAAGGCATCAGTTACAGTTTTCAAGATTCAACAGCTCTGCAAGGTTATTGAAAAGAGATTCAAGATTAAGTGTTTTCAGATTGCAATTAATCGTAACGAATCAGCTGCGCATCTTTTGTTTCTATGGGTTAACGAGGATTACGAGAGTGTTTTATTAACAGAATATGATTGGAAGCATTTGACGGTACTTGTTATAAGATTTCTCAACCTTCCACGTCCAGCTTCCACCAAGCCTCTCATCAAATCCTTCTTAAAGGATGCCTATGAGGAGAACAATGAGGTTTTCAGAAATCAACTCGAGCTTATATATAACAATAAGATACCTGGTTTGAACTACAGTGTGTTGCGTGATGCATTGGATTACGCCGAATACATGTGCAAGGGAGATCTTAAGTAGGCGTTTTTATGAGCAATATTCAATTACGTCAAGGCGACATACAAGTGTCTGACAAGCAAACTTTAGTTTTACCTGTTAGCTGTGATGGAAGGGTGGAAAACGTGTTTTTTCGCCCTATCCTTCTTCGTTATCCGTATATGTGGACTAAGTTTCTTAACATTTGCAGTAAAGGATTAATGGTCAAAGGAAAGCTTTGGCTTTACCGTCACACACCTAACAGATATGTTCTCGCATTTCCTGTGCGAGACAACATTTTGAATGATTATAGTCTGGAATATGTGCAAGAAGGTCTTCAAAAATTTCTCAGCACATATCAAGAAAAAGAGATTACATCTTGTGCCTTTCCAATCTTAGGGAGGGCACAAGGAGTCGAGAAGCTAATGTGTGAATATCTCAGCAAATGTGATATTCCTTTGGAAATTTACAGCAAGAACATACCTTTGTCCTCTACAATAATTCCTGCTGTTGAAAAATTATGCGGTAAGCTTGATGTTGCAAAAGAGATTGAAATCAAGAAGAAAATATGCTTTGAAGAAATTTAGAGGGTGTGCCATAGTTTTGACACACCCTCAACCAACATTCAATCAAATGACTATGAAGAAAAAACCAATCCAAGTTTATCTATCCCGGTGCCAGTCATCACCCGAATGAAGAAAAGCGTTTCCAAAGCACTTGATAAACAGTGCGAAAAATAAGTACAAAACCACTACTCCCATAATTGTAATGTTTAATATTATATAGAATATACTATT
>CALFNR010000092.1:0-3486 GCA_937903005.1 uncultured Lachnoclostridium sp.
CGTTTTCAGTATTAGTATTAGTACCAGCACCTGTTCCTGTCTCAGATCCAGCTACAACATCATCTTGTGTATCATCTTCTCCACCATTTTCTGCTGTTGCATTAGGCTCCTGTGCACCATTATTCTCTGCTGTGTTATCTGCACAACCAACTAAACACATTGCCATAAGGCACACAAGCAGAATCGATAGTTTCTTACATAAAATATTTCTTTTCATTTTTATGTCTCCTTTTTAAGTAAGCTTATGTTCCTTATGGTATCCTAATTTTTTTTAATTATGTAAAATAATCTGTAAATTTTAATTCAATTTATTTCTATTCTTAACAACAATAAAAATCCTGCAAATCACCTGACCATGAAACTTTTATGCCATTCTTTTTACCTTTTTCATGTAACTTTTTCAATAAGAATGCAATGTAATCAGCTTTTTCTTCATTAAAGTAAATACTAACTGGATATACATCCAATAGTTTCGCAGCTGGCAATGGTAGAGTCATAGGTGTTAACATTAACTCATCAGCAATTTTATTCTCAATAATATAATCAAGCAATTCTTCAAGATAATCAATATTGCGTGAATTCACTACACTTGCAATAGTTCTATACAATTTACTTTCTGTTATCTTGCAACGTTCATTCAAATGATGTATATTATCCAATAAAATTGAGACATCACCACTCCTTAAGAAATGAAACAATTCTGGATCCACTGTATCCATACTAATATTAATTCTTTTGACTTTCGTTAAAGTATCAATTTCTTCATCACTTAATTTTCTTGCAAAATTACTAAATAAAGAAATTGTTACATATGGATATATTTCTTGGATGTACTGTATGATATTGCGCCAGTTCTTCATAAGAGTAAATTCCCCTATTCCTGTTGTCGAAATTCCCCTAACATCCAATTCCTTCATTAGAATATCCAATGTATGATAAAATTCTTCTGGATTTAAATCCTTAATTCGCTCTTTGTAAGCAGATGTACTATGCAAACAATACACACATTTCAAATTGCATCTTGTAGTAAACTCAATATACAGTTCTTCTATACGACTTACCTTACTCAATTTTTGAACTTCTTCACAATTCTTATTTGCGAGATTTTTTCTGGGTCTGCTTAATCAAATTGAATTCTCTGAGTTCTAGATGGTTTCATACAACAAAACCAAACCCCACCGTTATTGTGAATATGCAACTGTTTCCATGGCTGACTACATGCTTTCATTTTTACCACTCCTTATCACGATTTATTTAGCGAAATAAATCGTATTTTTCACATTTATCACATTTAATAGGATGTTTTTGTAAAATCAAGTTTGCAGTCTTAATACCTTCCTGCATAACGCCATTCACGCCCCCAATAATGGATACCCAATGACTAGAAAAGAACAGATTTGGAAACAAGCCTTGATTAGTATGTTTTTTTCTGTCATATACAAAATTTTGATACTTTTCAAATCCTAAGTAAGCCCCTCTAGTATTTCCACATTCACGCTCATAAGTAAGTGGCGTTGCAGATTCAACATATAAACAATGCTCTCTTATGCCAGGATACCTCTTTTCTACATCATCAAGTACACGATTCACTAAGTCCTCTTTAGTTTGTTTGTAATTCTCTGTACCTCCCCATTCATTCTGGAAATGATATGGGAGAAGTATACCAATACACATCTGTGAATTTTCCCTCGGAGTTGACTGCTCATCACTACTAAATGCTGTAAAGATCTGATACCAAAAATTATCTGGTAAACATTCTCCTTCTGTCTGCATTACGATTCTGGATTCCTGTATCTGATTTTGATTCGGATAGTAAATTATAGAGCCCTCTTCAATTCCAAGCTCCTCTAGTGGCTTATCAAAACCGAGCCAGATACTGAAGCAAGACTTTGAAATTCTCCATTTACTCTCTAACATCTGCAGCATTTTCTTATTCTCAATGAATTCCTCTCCGATTAGCTCTCGATACGTCTTATTGATGTCAATTCCTGAGATAGCAATATCACAACTTACTTCCTCACCATTTACACAGATTCCTGTGACAAGTCCGTCTTTTACCTTTATCTTTTCAACTGTTGCATTATTATGTACGCGTCCCCCATTACTTTCTATGATTTTAATACATTTTTGAATTATGGAGTACGCGCCACCCTTTGGCACATAATACAAACCTTGCCCCTTAATCTCAAAGTAAGTCATAGGGATTGCTAATGCTACACTTTTGTCGTCTAGTTCCAGCATTGCTAAAATAATATCCTTCAACACTTTATTATGTGCAAAATACTGATCTACAAACTGTATCGCTGTCATTGATATTGTTGGAATATATTTTTCCACATCACTTGCGGTCAAACCTCTCAGGGTCATATTATTCGCAAAAACCTTATTCATGATCTCATATAGATCTCGAATATCTTTAAAAAACCGCTCCACACATTCCTTATCTTCCGGGAAGAACTTAATAATTTCCTGGTCGATATCAGGAATGCACTGATTGATTTTTATAGTATCCCCAAACTGATAGAATTCCTTATAGCTATTCCACTCTAAATCCTTAATACCAGCCTGTTCACAATAATCTGTAATCATGTCTGCGCAGCTTTTAGAACCCACACGTAATACTGCTGGATGAATTTGTACACCCTTTCTTCGGAAGCTCTGACAATAGCCTCCGACGATAGGGTTTTTATCATATACTTTTACTTCATACCCTTTTCTCGCAAGAAGAGTACCAGCAAATATACCTCCGATGCCTCCTCCAACGATTGCAATCTTCATTTTTTCATTCATAATTTTAACCTTCCATAATTTCTCGGAATGTAATTTTCTTTAGTTGACGCTTTGATAAATATAAAATAATCTCAGTAATTACAACTGTAATGACAAAGCAAATAATAATGGACACAGGATTCACGCTAATTGGATAAGCCATATCAGAATTAGCTGAGATAATGTTAAACATTATCGTACACAGAACGAATGTATAAGGTATTGATATTACATATCCTAAAATAGAAACAGCACGATATCCATTAATAATTGCATAATCACATTCCTTTTCAGAATAACCATTGATCTTTAATATCGCTATGTATTTCTTATAATTGGTTGTTACACTGTAAAGAGATAATGCTAAAATAGTTACCCCTACCACTAAACCACATACGAATAAAATCACAGATAGGATACGATAAATATTACTAGATTGATTAATGGAAGATTCCATATCCTGTTTTGACAGAATACTCAAATGTTCTTCCTCATCAAACGTAATCTTATCGTTCGTTAAGATACCATTGTATTTGTCTGTGTTCATATCAAACGCTTTTTTTGCTGCTTCACTACTTATGTACAATTTCTTACCATATACGTTCTTTGATACGGCACTTACTTTTGTCTCGTATTTCTCACCATCAATCACTATCTCTACTTTGTCACCAGTATGTAAGCCATATTTCAATCTCATCCAGTCAGCAACAGCTGCTA
>CALFNR010000093.1:0-3789 GCA_937903005.1 uncultured Lachnoclostridium sp.
TTTTATTAAAAATCTTTGTTTTGTTCATATATGATATCTTTATCTATATAATTACATTATTCTTATGATTAAGTTTCCAAATAACATATTTTCTCCTTATTTAAAGATGAGGGGATGATAAAATATGAGTCAAAGTATCTTACAACTAATGAAACACTTCAAAATTCATCAAGATGAAAACGATTTCAATTTAATTCTGAATCGATTTCAGCCATTAATTAAAAAATATGCAAAAAAACTTTACTACATTGAGTATGAAGATAGTATACAGGAACTATGTCTAGCCTTGTACGAGGCTCTCGAAAATGTAACCTATTTAGAAAATGAATACGCTTGCATATCTTACTTGAAAAACGCCATCTATCATCGATTTTGCAAACTATACGCAAGCAGTAAATGTGAGCAGGAAAAAATCGAAAATCAGACTCCTTATGAGGATCTAATCATAAGTTCCGATGATTCTACTATGAAGGACACCTTGTTTTTATATGATTTACATAAGAAACTCAATACATTGTGTTATCCAAAAAAAGAAATCGTAATCCTTCTTATGAAGGGGTATAGTGATAAAGATATTGGAAAACAGCTTAACTGTTCTAGACAGTATATCAATCGTGTTAAGAAGACAATCGCTACCAATAATGAGTTACTTGAAATGCACGAAGAATAACAATTTTAAAACAAGCCAGTTCTTATTCTATCAAAACTCTATGTACAAAAGAGCTAAACCACTCTAACAAAGGTTTGGCTCTTTGATTTCACTCATGTTTTTTTATCTTACTCGATTCATCGGTATTTCATTATTAACACCTTTCGATACTAATATCTGATGTATATCGATTACTCCATTATAAAAGGTTGCCTGACACGATGCCAAATATAATTCCCACATACGTGCAAATTCTTCGCCCTTTGACTGTACAATTTCATCCCTATGCTTAAGAAAATTCTTTCTCCAGTATGCAAGGGTTCGGCTATAATGACGACGCAAACTCTCTACATCCAGCGTATAAAAATGAAACTCTGGAAGTATATCGATGATTTCACGAAGGCTTGGTATTACTCCACCTGGAAAAATGTATCGCTTTATCCATGGATCTCCTTCATGTTCTTCCAATGCACTAATATAATGAAGCAAGAACAATCCTTTTGGTTTAAGTACCGCATTCACATTTTTCATAAAACGCTCATAATGTCCTCTGCCAACGTGTTCAATCATGCCCACACTAACGACACGGTCAAACTGCAGGTCACTTTCTTCTAACTGGCGGTAATCCATAAGTTTTACGGTGAGTTTTCCTTCTAATCCTTCTTTTCTGATATCCTCTTGTATTTTCTTGTACTGCTCTTCGCTTAATGTAATTCCCATTCCTTTTACACCGTACTTCTTAATCGCCTGTTTCAGCAAAAAGCCCCAACCACAGCCAATATCTAAAAGTGTCATGCCTTCTTTCAAATGGAGTTTCTCTAAAATGTGTTCTACTTTATTTACCTGAGCTTCATACAAAGTATCCTGGTCTGTTTTAAAATAGGCACAGGAATAGCTCATGGATTCATCCAGCCATAGCTTATAAAAATCATTCCCTATGTCATAATGGGAGATAACTTCAGCTTTCTGATTTTTCCGATTTAGGGAAGTGATAATTAATTTTTTCAGTTTGGATTTATCTGTGGTAAATTTGTTCATGTGCCCCATAAAGAGATCTAAGACTTCATATAAGTCACGATCTACTTCTATGTCACCTCTCATATAAGCTTCTCCAAGTGCTAGAGAAGTACTGGTTAATAAATCGGTTTTGCTGATTTCCTTATGAAAGGTAACGGTGAATTCTGCCTTTCCATTACCAATTTTCGTTTCATCTGTTTCTGTTTTTAGGACAAATGGAACGTTAATGAATTTGGTTAAATAGTCTGTTAAAAAGTGATTCATAAAAAGACTCCTGTCAAATGTATAGTAAAATGTTATATTCTACTATATTTTTGACAGGAGTTAAGCATGTTAAACAATCGTTTTTCGAATATCCAACGATTCTGTTAATTTGCCGCATTTTCTTTCGTCAAGATTCTATTAATATTAAAATAGAACAAGCCACATGCAACTACTACAGATATTATATCAGAAACTGGCTCTGCAATATACACTCCATCCACACCCATCCAATGTGGAAGGATCATTGCCAACGGTACTAATAATATAACTTTACGAAGCATCGCAATAAACAGGGATATTTTAGCCTGTCCCAACGCAAGGAACGTAGGCTGAATGCCCATCTGCAATCCGAATAATAACATACCAAGCATAAATATCGGCATTTTGTGCTGTACTAACAGAATTAGTTTTGCCTCCTTGGTAAACATACGAGCATATACTCCTGGCCAAATCATTGTCGATGCTGTTCCAGCAAAGGAAATCAAGAAACTGATTGCAATCATTCTTCGATAGGTTTTTCTTACACGGTCATATTTTCCTGCACCATAATTATAGCTGATAATCGGCTGCACACCTTGGGTAAATCCACTAAGCGGCGCAGAAAGCAGCTGCATTACGCTTTGCATTACTGTCATGGAACCTACATACAAGTCACCACCATACTGTTTCAAGCCTCGGTTCATCACAATGCTAATCAAACTTTCTGTAGCACGCATTACAAATGGAGAGATACCAAGGGCGAAGATGGAGCCAATAATCTTCCAGTCTGGTTTAATACAGTCTAATTTAATCTTTAGCGTAGAATGTTTTCCAATTAGGAACGCCACTACCCAGATTGCACTACACGCCTGCGAAATGACTGTTGCAACTGCAGCTCCACGCACGTCCATGCCTAGCACAAATATAAAAACAGGGTCTAGAATAATGTTGATAACAGCACCAATTAAGATAGAAGCCATCGCAATCATTGACTGCCCCTGTGCAATAATATAGGTATTCAAACCTAAGGATAACTCAACAAATATCGTTCCTGCCAAATAAATCGATATGTAGGAAGATGCATATCCAATGGTTGCATCACTGGCACCAAACTGATACAAAATTGGAGTCTGAAATACATAAAAAACTCCCATCAATAATACAGTGAACAGAACTAACAGAAATACTCCATTGCCAAGAATCTTTTCTGCCCGCTCCCGATCACCCCTCCCAAGTGCGATGGAGGATAACGGTGCACCACCATTGCCAACAAATGCTGAAAATGCTGAGATTAACGTAATAATCGGGAACGTAACCCCAATTCCGATTAATGCATTGGTACCGACATTAGGGATATGCCCGATATAAATACGATCTACGATACTATATAAAATATTAATTATCTGAGCGATAATTGACGGAACTGACATTGCGAGCATCAGCTTTGATACGTTTTCAGTTCCGAGTCGTTCTTCTTTCGTGTTCATAACCATTCTCCCAATCTATGACTTTATTCGATTTCAAAGGATAGAATACCATATTAAAAAGCTAGATGCAATCTAATTTCCACACAGAAACCTGCTAATTACTTTATGAAGACACCATTTATAATCTAGCATTTTCACATCTTTTGATGCAAAAATGGAATACTCCCGAATCACTTCATCGCCAAGCTTATATTCCACCTTTCCTACCACATCACCTGATTTTACAGGTGCCTTTAAGATTTTAGGAATACGGTAGACTGGCTCCACTGATTCTCCATCCTTTAAGAGTACTTTAAGAGAATCGTCTTGTTCAAAATCTATTTCCAACGGTACAGTTGCCTGCTCCGAAAGTGTTTCAGATTCAGGTATCCCATCTTTTACAGGAATAGGATT
>CALFNR010000094.1:0-9349 GCA_937903005.1 uncultured Lachnoclostridium sp.
TTATAACTTTCAACTGATACATAGTAGAACACGAAAAAATGGTAGTATATAATACGGAAGATGCTATAATTCAACGTGTCAAAACCATCGTGCTGCATCATTTTTTAACACAGGATGTGCGGATTTACCTTTTCGGTTCGTGGGTACGGAGAGAGCAAAAGCGGAGTTCCGACATCGATATTGCCGTGGAGGGAAAAGAAGATATTTCTTACAAAATTACATTACTGAGGGAAAAGTTGGAGGAATCGACGATTCCCCAACGTGTTGATATAGTGGATATGCATCATGCAGGGAAAGCCTTATGTCAGCGTATACGAAAAGAGGAAATTTTATGGAAAGAATTACAGAACGATACGAATTAACCGTCCGTGCGTTGGCAAAATTTCATGAACTGGCATCTCGTCAAAACCTGACCGAGATAGAGCGGGATGCACTCATGCAACGATTTGAATTTACATTTGAACTTACCTGGAAATGTGCAAAAGAATATCTGTATATACAGGAAGGCATTGATGCAGCGTCACCAAAAAAAGTGATACGTTCGTGCCGGGAGGTCGGTGTTCTTTCTGATGAAGAAACGGAACAAGCATTAAAAATGGCTGATGACCGCAACTTGACAACGCACATATATGATGAATCGTTTATCGAAAGCTTGCTGCTGCGATTGCCTGTATACGACACGGTTCTTCATCATTGGCTGCAGCAAATCAAGAAAACTGATAGAATAATAGAGGTGACTGCTGATGCTTCTTAAGAAATTCAGTGTTCAAAATTTTAAAAACTTTAAAGAATCTTTTATGATTGACCTTTCAGATGTCAAGAATTATCCATACAGCACGCAGTGCTTGTCAAAAGGCATTATTAAAAATGCTATTATTTATGGAAAAAACGCTGTTGGCAAGACTAATTATGGGCTGGCAATGGTTGATATAACATATCATTTAGTCGATAAAAATGGTGTACCTCAGTCCCTAACGAACTATTGTAATGCAGATGCAGATTCAGATATTGTTTCGTTTTCCTATGTGTTCCAACGAGACGATGATGAAATTATTTACAAGTATACAAAAAGAGCTGCCAGGGAACTTGCTACAGAATCACTATTATTAAATGATCAATTAGTATTTTCGTTTGACTATGACAAACAAAAAGGCGATTTTTCTCATTTAGCTGAGTTTGGGCTGAATACACTGAATTGGGAATTTCGCGATAATAAAATTTCTGTTTTGCGTTATATGGCGAATAATTTGACACTAGACGAAAGAAACCCTGTACGAGAAGTCATGAAATTTGTTACCGGTATGCTTTGGTTTCGCAGCTTAGGAATAAACAACGAATACGTTGGCTTTTCGACAGTGGTAGAATCGATGGCCGACTATATTATTAAAAATGGCTTTGTTCATGAATTTGAAACTTTTTTGAACGCATATGGTGTGCATGAGAAGATTTGTGCAGTGGCACAAGCTGATGGAAAAATGAGCCTTTTTTTTAAGCATAATCATCTCGTTCCTTTTTTTAATGCTTCGAATGGCACCAATGCCTTATTAACCTTTTTTTATTGGTATAAACACGTAAATAAAATTAGTTTTCTGTTTATTGACGAGTTTGATGCTTTTTATCATTATGAACTAGCTGAGAAAATTGTTAAATTGTTGGAAGAAAAATTTTCTATTCAAACTATATTAACATCTCATAATACTGGCCTTTTGAGTAATCGAATTATGCGGCCAGACTGTTATTTCTTATTGCTTCCTGATAAAATTATTTCCTTAGCGAATGCTACCGATCGAGAATTGCGGGAAGGATATAATTTAGAAAATCTCATGAAACATGGTGAGTTTGATGAATAGAAAGATTTTAGCCATTGTAGAAGGAGAGAAAAAGGAACCGCAATTATTAAATCGATTGTTTGATACGTACATGTATAAAAAACGTCAAATTGTTTCTTATGGCGCCAACATATATGATTTGTATGAACGTATTCAGCGTTATTATGGAGAAAATTTAGAAGATCTTGATTTCCTCTTGTTTTTACGTGAGCAAGAGCCAGACGAAAACAAGAAATTAATTTTTGATGATCGATATACTGACGTGTACTTAATTTTTGATTTTGATCCCCAAGATAATCGCTTTTCTGTCAAGGCTCTCCAACAAATGATGCATTATTTTAATGATTCGACATCACGAGGCCGTTTGTACATTAATTATCCAATGGTAGAATCATGTATCCATATACCATCTTTTGAAAATTCGAACTATTTGTACAGCCGTGTTTGCTTAACTGAATTGGGACAGTATAAAACAAGGGCTAATACAGAAAGCTGCTGTCCGGATATTACGCGATATGATAAACGGATTTTTTCTCAGATTATTCGGCTTAATTTAGATAAAATAAGAAAACTGACTTGTTGTAATGAGAAAATGATGGTAGAGAATTTATATGCTGTTTTAAGAGAGGTACTGAAAATACAAATACATTTATTACAGCAAACGGCTAGTTTTTATATTTTGAATACATGTTTATTATGTGTATATGAATATAATCCCAAAATGATTGAGTGGCTGGAGCGAAAATAGAGAGGAGTTTTTTGCGTTATGCGTGTAGCTATATTAGAGTCTATTGTCATGCCGGCAGGACATGAAGTAGAGTTTGATAGAATATTAGTAGAAGAACTGAAAAAACAAGGACATGAACCTGTATTTTTTGTACCGGAACATTTCCCTTTTAAATTGGACTATCATTGTGATGTGGAATTTCTTGAAGGTGGAGAAGCTATTTCTTATGCTGGTGTTAGTCGTTTGAAACGTTTATGGCTTTCTTTGAAAAGAGAACGTCGCCGTATTGCGTGGCTAAACAGTGCCTGTGAAAAAGGCGCGGCGGGCAAATGCGATGCTGTTATCGTGCCAACAAACAGTTGGCGTGTTATGCGTTCTATACGGCAGAGTATTTTAAAAAATAGTAAAATTCCTTTTTTATTTATGTTTCATGGTATTATGCCCAAAGATCGTCATCGCTTTTGCGACGGTGTTAAAAGTTTGCAAGAATATCCGATGGTTCATTTAGGTGCATTGGGATTACAAACAGAGTTCCCTGAATTAATGGATTGTCCTAACTTTCATGCTATTATGGCACCTGTATATATTCCGTTTGATTTGTCGCTAACACCAGAATTTCATATGCACAATCCGCTGCGCCTTGGCTTTTTTGGACAGTATCGACGAGAAAAAAATCTTGATTTCTTTTTACAGGCATTTATTAAGGCAAAATTTACGGTTCCTGTTGTGCTGACTGTACAGGGAGCAACAGCGACTCAGGTCGACAGTGATGATTTTGAACGACTGAAAAAAGAATATGCAGGCTATGAAAATATTCATTTCATGCATAAAAATCTTTTGGGTATAGAATGGCAGAAAGAAATTATGGACATCGATGTCATGCTCTTGCCGTATGGTGCTGAACGTTATCGTTATCAACCCAGTGCCATGCTTTTTACTGCGATTGGCTATTATAAACCTGTATTACAGTCTCCAGAAATGAATCCGGAAATATTACAGGAATTTGATGTGGGAGAAGCTGTAAAATTAGACTCGGTTGAGGTATTTTCTGCACAGTTAGAAAAATTTGTAAACGAATTTCCTAAAAAACAGGAAGTATACCGGCAAGGGTTAATCAGAGCTAATGAAAAATATGGGCAAGATAAGTTAATTAGAAAAGTTGTAGAGATTCTATCTAAATAATATTTATGGAGTGGGGAAACATGAAAATTTTAGTAGCCAATTTAACAAAAATGGTTGATGATAGCGGTGGACTAGCCAAAGTTACGTGCACTTTTTCTAATGAGATGAAACGTAGAGGGCATGATGTAAGTTTAGTGTATAGTGATGTGCAAATAGGAGATTTTTATTATTTTTTAGACAAGAGCATACCCTGCTATGATCTTCGTCATTTTGAAGGAGAAAAAATTTCTTATCCCTGGTATTTAAAAGTAAAGAGAGAATTGCTTCGCCCATTTAATACAAGAAAGGCAAGGACAGTTAATACAGATTTTGCACAAAAGTATTTATTAAAAAATTTGCAGAAGGTACTTGAAATGACAACACCAGATATCATTATAACCTTCCAATCTGCAGCCAGCAAAATGCTCCTTTGTGATTTAAAAACTACTATTCCCGTTATTACTATGAGTCATGGCGATCCAGAAGATTATTTTCATACTTATCCGAGAGAAGAAATTCCAGCTTTGGAAAAAAGTGCAGTCTGTCAGGTTTTATTACCATCTTTTGAACAACACTTAAAAAATCATTTGCCAAACGTAAAAACGGTGGTTATTGGTAATGCAATTCCCCAGTATGATGTCCAAGCTGATTTAGCGACGGCAAAGGAAACCTATAAAATTATTTTTGTTGGCCGATTAGCAAAGAATCATAAACGACCGCACCTGCTGATAGAAGCATTTGCTGGACTGGCTGATGCATATCCTAATTGGAATGTAGAACTTTGGGGAGCTGAAGATGGCAAGGCATATTACAAAGAACTGCAGTTGTTGATTCGTAAAAATCATTTGGAAAACCGCATTTTTCTTAAAGGGACGACCGGTGATGTACCCAGCGTATTGCAGCAAGGAGATATTTTTGCGTTTCCCAGTGCTTATGAAGGTTTTAGCTTAGCTTTAGGTGAAGCGATGAGTATGGGATTACCTTCAGTAGCTTATCATAGTTGCGAATCTGTTTTGGGAATGATTGAGAACAATAAAACAGGAATACTTTGTGATGATGGAGTAGAATCTTTTCAGAAAGCTTTAAAAAGTTTGATGAGTGACCAGAAGTTACGTATAAATGTTGGAAATAATGCCCGTGAATCAATGAAAAATTTTTCTCCACAAATTATTTGGAATACATGGGAAAATTTGTTAAAAAAATTTGCGATTACACAATCGGGAAATTGAGGCTATACTGTTTTATGAATATTAAAATTTTAGTTGCAACCCATAAATTATATTGGATGCCTAATGATTCTGTTTATGTTCCTATTCAAGTAGGTAAAGCGGGAAAAAATAATTTGGGATATTTGACAGACGATACAGGAGATAATATTTCTGCAAAAAATGCCCATTATTGTGAATTAACGGGAATTTATTGGGCTTGGAAACATTTGAAATGTGATTATATTGGGTTGTGCCATTATCGTCGATATTTTGGATATGATACTTATTGCGAAGATGTAGAAAAGATAAAAAGCACGATTTTTACACGTTCTGATTATGAAAGATTACTTTGTCAACATGATGTAATTTTACCTAAAATTTCAAAAATTGGTAATAGATTGACAGTTCGTGAAGAATATGAAAGAGCTCATTATGGAAAAGATTTAAAAGAAGTGGAATATATTGTTAAAAAATTATATCCGGAATATAAAGAAAGTATGGAAAACGTATTAAATGGCAAATATATTCATTATTTTAATATGTTTGTTATGAGAAAAAACTTATTTGATTCATACTGCAGATGGCTTTTTGATATACTCTTTGAATTAGAAAAACATATTGATATTTCGTCATATGATTCCTATCAGTCAAGAATTTTTGGCTTTTTAAGCGAAAGATTACTAAATATTTGGATGGATAAAAATAAACCTGATATTGTCGAGGCAGATGTAGTTTCTTTGGAACCTGAAAAAACTTCTATATGGAAAAAATTAAAATATGAAGTATTATTTAAGTTAAAATGAAAGCGGTGATAAAGAGTGAAAACGAAAGAACTAAATAATATTACTTTTTATCGTTCAGATAAACGGTTTGAAGTAATTATGGCGATATGTATTGGTATTGGTGTATGCTTTACTCGGTTAGCTACAGCTATTTCCCAAATTTCTTTAGTGTTGGCCACCATATTAGGAATATATTTATGGTGGAAAAACGGGAAAAAATTGGAATTAAATACGTATGCTAAACAGTATATAAAAATAACTTATATTTTCTTTTTTGCTACACTCATTTCTATTGTTGATGTAGATAATAAATTAGCTGTGTTTCATAGCTTTTTTGATACATGGGTTTGGCGATTTATGGTGTTTATCTTAGTTACAGCATTTTTAAAAAAAAGAGAATATTTAACAAATATATTAATTGCATTTTTTTGTGTGTTTTCTATTGACTGCATTGTAGCTTGCTATCAATTTTTCATTTTACATTGGGAACGGGGAAGAGGATTCCATGGTGATTATTTAGATCTTACGGCGATTATTTGTATGGTATTGGCTATGTCTGCAATTATTCTATTAGATATCCGTTTTGAAAGAAATTTAAAACGGTTTGCCGTTTTAGGGATAATTAGTTCAATTGCTGGGCTGTTTGGATGTTTTGGGCGAGGGGCTTTTTTGGTAAGTGCGTTGGCAGCACCTTTTTATTTGTATTATTATTTGCGAAGCAGTAAAAAGATAGCTGCTATTATTTTGATAATCCTTTGTTTGTTTGGAGGAGTCATACTGAGCAGTCCTAAATATGTTGCCCGTTTATCAACTACACTGAATACAACGACTAATCGATCTAATGTAGATCGAATTTGGACTTGGAAATCCAGCTTGGATATGTATTTGGATTACCCCGTCAATGGAGTCGGATTAAACAATTGGAGTTGGTACTATAAAAACGCAGGCTATAAATATTCCGAAGAAACTCAAAATTTGCCCCATGCACATAGTAATTATATGCAGTTATTAGCTGAAACAGGAACGATTGGCTTTTTAGGTTTTCTTAGTTTTTGTATGTTTTCTTTAGTTGTTCCCTTTAAAAGGTGGATAAAGAAGCATAATCCTTGTGATTTAATCTTTTTTACTGCTTTCTTGGCATCAATGATACTTTTTGGTGTTTTTCAACCAACATACCGATTATCATCGGTAATTCGAACAATGTGGTTCATATTGGCATTGATGATTCAATTACATGATATATATGATACACGACGGAGAAGAATAGATAATGATGATACCTAACTTGAATGGCAAACACATATTAATTGAAAGTGGTGGCGGTGTAGGGGATTTAATTATGTTTACACCAGCATTGAGAAGTTTGAAAGAAAAATATCCAGAATGTGTTCTTACTTTTTTAACAGTTGATAAAACAGTTGATGTAATTAATCGTATTCCTTATATTGACAACGTTATTTGTATTAAACGAGGTCGGTTTATGGGGAGATATAGGGTTTTGCCAGAGTTGATGAAGCAAGATTATATGATTTTTACAGAATGGCAGCCACAATTGTTATGTTGTACATGGTTGCTGCGATTACCCAATCGTTTTAGTATTTCACGGAAAGGACACTTATTGACTAAGACATTGCATAAATATATTACGGATATAGTTTCTGCTAGTCCTGATTTTGCTGCCAAAACAAACGCACGATTAATAGGCAAGGCTTTAGATATTACGTTAGATGGGGATATGACACAATGTGATGTTTCAGTGCCTAATCAACAGGAAAAAATAGAGGTTGATACTATTTTACAAACGATTGGGATTCATAAAGATGATAATTTTATAGCTTTAAGTCCATTTACAAGTGCTGATGGCAGAGATTGGACAGAACAAGAAGCTCGCAAATTAGTGATTGATATTGAAAAAAAAGTATCATTTAAAAACCGTCGTCATTGGCAATAAAAAGCAGGCAGAGGCCTCAAAAATTTCTCCATACTCACTAGTAGAGAAAACGAATATTATGCAGTTGATTGAAGTAATACGGCGGGCCAAATGTTTGGTATCGCCGGATAGTGGTCCTATGCATATTGCGGGAGCGTTACATGTTCCTTGCGTAGCATTATTTAGTCGAGATTTGCCATCACGATGGGCTCCTAAAAATAATTGTTATCCCATTTATTTGCGATATGAATGTTCTCCGTGTGATTCAGAAATGTTTAACCATTGTCCTAAAGGATTAGGCTGTATACGCAACATAACGGCCGAAATGGTTATGAATAGGTTGAATTTGATATTGCAATAATTTCTAGCCTATAACACATAGAAAGGAATTGTAATGTATGCTATCATTTTTATTTGAACATCATAAAATTTTATGTTTGGGGTTATTTGATAATCCTGATAGTTTAAAAACGCATTCTAATATTTATAATTATTCATATATTTATAAAGAAACACACGGATTAGATAAATATAAACGAAAAATAGCTGAACATAGTAATGGGATGTGCTGCATGGAAAGATGGTATGGGGAGTGGACAAAACGAGTTAAAGATGCAGATACAATCATGATTTCTGATGGAATACGAGGACGAGATATTATTGAGTATATTCACAAACAAAATCCAGAAGCTAGAATTATTGTATATTATTTAAATTCAAATTTCACTCACGGTCGTAATGAACCAAGTAAATATAAAGATTTACCTTGTGAATTAGTAACATTTGATAAGAAAAATGCTGATGATTATCAAATTAAATTTAAACATTATTATTACCCATATATGGAAAAGCGTATTCATACTATAGATTCTCAATATACTCAAGACATATTTTTTGTTGGTGAAGATAAAGGCAGATTATCAAAACTATTGCGATGGAAAGAAATATTTGAAAATCAAGGGTTAAAATGTAAATTTCTGATTGTAAAGACAAAACATAAATTTTATTTTCAACATGGAAAGCAATTGCTTAATGAACCTATTTCGTATGATAAGATTATAAAAGAAATTCGGAAGAGCCGCGCAATATTGGATTTTACACAATCACGCCAGCATGGGATAACATATCGGCCAATGGAAGCAATGTGTTTTCAAAAAAATTTGATTACTAATTTCGAAGAAATAACTGCATATAATTTTTATAATCCAAATAATATTTTTAGATTATCATATGACAAAATCGATGACTTAAAAAAATTTTTGGAAAAACCTTATGAACCTATTAATGATGATATTCGTAAAGAATATGTTGCAGCTAATTGGTTGGATAGCTTTTTTAAATAAGCAAATATGCGTGAATATAAGTATACGTTATTAGTGTTTGATGGGAACAATTTATTTTATAATCTTATTACGATGGTGATATATTAAGAGTTATTAAGGGGGGCTCAATACATGATCTATGCTTTCTCTGCGTATTTTGATTAAGACGTTCAGCTTTTTTAGCAGTTCCCGTGTTGCCCCTTACGTTCTTTGTTTTTTTATCGTGCAGTAGTAATTCAAAATGTATAAACTTATATGATATCTTCATTGATGATTAAGCAGTCTGCATGTCAATATTGTTCCAAGTGTGATATTACGTATAAAATAAATTACTCGCATACTATAAAGATAAGGAAGTGGCATTGTGTTTGAGCATTTTTTTATGTCTAT
>CALFNR010000095.1:0-4865 GCA_937903005.1 uncultured Lachnoclostridium sp.
CCACCCCATGACACACTCTCCTTCCGTGTCTTTCCTTACAATTTCGTACTGAATTATGTTTAATTCAGTATTAGATTATCACTTTTTAGAATATAGTGCAATAAGAATTAGAGCCGTTAAGAATTGAAAATTTGATTTTGTTTTTTCCCAATAAAAATACTCATTGAACTGTTTTGCACACATGAATTCAACATTGAACAAACCTCCAAATTAACTTATAATACAATATAATAAATTTATATTTCAACTATCAGGAGGTTCTCCATGTCATTAAATATCCTACATCAAGACAAACACATTATTGTCTGCGAAAAGCCACCCGGAACACCAACCCAAAGTAAAAGTCTATATACCAAGGACATGATTAGCATCTTGAAAAATGAACTTGCCAAACAGAACAAACAAGATACGGAACCTTACCTTGGCCTAATCCACCGACTTGATCAGCCCGTAGGTGGAATTATGGTATTTGCCAAAACACCACAGGCGGCACGAGAATTAAGTAAACAGCTGCAAAATGATATAATAAAAAAGCACTATCTAGCTGTTATCACCAATGATCTTTCCAAAGACAAAGGAAAATCTGTTTCCCTTGTTGATGAAATGGTTCAAAATAAAAAAACCAATACTTCCACTATAATTGCCACTAAAGCAAAAGAAAGCAAGACAGCCAAGCTTTCTTATACGGTGTTAGATGTCATTGAACATAATGGTCAACCTTTATCACTTATTGACGTTAACTTAATTACCGGACGCCATCACCAGATACGGGTGCAAACGGCAGCTCACCTTGGTGGTATCTGGGGTGACAAAAAATATAATAAACAATTCCAAGATTTGAAAAAGCCAACCTCTCTCTGTCTTTATTCATTTCAATTGGAATTTTCCCATCCAGTTACAAATAAAAAAATGTGTTTTCGAAACATCCCTAACTATGAGCTATTCTCTCGATTTACACTAGAATAGTAATTGCCTCTTTGGTGCATACTAAATGTACTTACACATAGAGGTGGCAGATGTTATCTTTCACCTAATTCATAAATGATATGGGGTGAAAGATAATGCTTAAAATGTCTTACAAAATAAAATGTATTTTATTTCTCCTGCTGCTTTCATGTGGCATTATATTTAGTATAAAATATATTTTCCCTTACTTTATTACCTTTCTCTTTGCATACTGGCTTGCAAAGTGTGCAATTCCCATTGCATTCTATCTTCATGAAAAAATGAGAATTCCAAAAACAGTTAGCAGCGTCCTAACCTTATTACTTATTCTATTTGTATTAGGAACTCCCCTCTATCTGCTTACCAATTCACTAATTCAGCAAGTAGACACGCTAATCGCGCATCTTCCTATTTATCGTCAAAGTCTACAGGCACAAATTAATAATATATGTACTTGCTGTGACCAGTTATTTAAGTTGAATGATGGAACATCCATTGCATATGTTCTCTCCTATACAGATAGTCTGTTCAACAAAAACGGTTCTGTCTTGCCTAATTTTACAAAACAAACTGTTGCTCTAATGTTTCAAACGTTTCGACTATTCACTCAATTGGGTATCCTAATTCTTAGCTCACTACTTATTATCCAAGATCACGAGCGTCTAAAAGAGATGTATCATTCATGGTTTTTGCATGATGACGTAGATTTGATATTAAAACAATTATCCAGTACTGGCCTAACATACATTAAAATGCAGTTTATCATCATGTGCGTAATAGCTGTTTTGTGTACAACTGGGCTCTTTCTGTCTAAAAGTGCATATCCACTGCTACTTGGCATTCTTATTGCAATATTGGATGCACTTCCTTTGTTTGGGAGTGGCACTATACTGGTTCCTTGGGCGATTATAAAACTGTTTTCTCACAATATAATAGGAGCAGCCATACTTATGTCTACCTATCTGCTCTGCCAGATTACAAGGCAATTTCTTGAATCCAAATTACTAGGTAACACGCTAGGGCTTGCTCCTATCTATTTTGTTATGTCTTTATTTGTTGGTATTGAATTCTACGGTATTACTGGCGTAATACTAGGTCCCTTTTCCATACTGCTCATTAAGACAATTTATACAATATATAAACCCAAGCCTACTTGAAATCCACTTGAACTGTGCCTATACCACCTTCAACATCAATCAGGTTATCATGACTGTTATCGTATGAGTCAACATCGTCGGTCTTCTCTCCATCAATATAAATAGGACCAAGACCTGTTTCTACTTTATAGTTATAGTCTTCTTTGTTTCCATCAATCTTTAGAGTAAGATTTCCCATTCCTGCTGATATATCAGACTTTCCTGAAATGTCTCCTTGAATATTGACATTGCCAACACCTCCGGAAACCTCCAATCCCTTAAAGGTTACATTATCACAATCAACATTTCCAACACCACCTTCAATGGTAGCATGATTTGCCGATACACCTTCACAGGATAATGAACCTACTCCACACTCTACAGTCAAAGTATCGGTTTTTATATCTTCGATTGAAACTGCACCTACTCCCATCTCAATGACTACTTCATTTAATTCCTGATTCTCAGGTACATAAACAACAATTTTACCCTTTGAAGCAGAGTGTCTTTTCTTAAAAAGCCCGGACACCCAATCATCATCTGCTGTTTCTATTGTTTTTGAATCTTCATCATACTCAATCTTATAAGAAGATGGAATATCATATTTTTGTATTCTGATGCAATCTAAACTATTGTCAGATTTAACCTGAACCTTATATATGCTACTTTCAATATCTAAATTCTCGACATTATAAAAGTCCAGATTATCATCTGTCCTCTCTTTATGCTCATTCTTTTTCTCTGAATTATTTTGACTGGTTACCTGCTCCCCTTCATTGGACGGTACAAAGGCACCAATGACTCCAACGCCAACTTTCACGATTGCTGCCATAATACATATGGTAAGACATATAGCAAAAAACATTGCCAAATACTTCATTACTCTCTGTAGTGAATTCACTTTATATCAACACCTCCAAACATACATACTGCATTGATATAAACAGTTGGTACTCCTGGAATATAACTAGTACCACATGTTTTATTACTTACTCCTCCAAAGATAGGTGTGCTTGAAACCTTTACATTCACATCTTTTGGTACAAATATATCCATTCCACCAAAGATAGCGGTACAATCTATTAATACATCCTGATTAATAATGCAAGACCTTAAATCTAATTCCATTCCGCCAAAAACAGAATTTAATGATGCACCTTCAAAAACTTCATTTTCATTATACAAAATAGACTGAGTAGAAAAAACTGCTGCGTATTCGTTCTTAGCTACATTTACAGGCATCTCTCCATCTGATATTAGCTGCTGCCTATTAATACGCATTCCACCACTCTTTCCAATAATACTAACACCAATAATAATAAAGATAATTGGTAACATAAGCTTTTCAATAATAGAATAATCAAAAATTCCAATGCATGACAGTAAAATTAATACACCAATCACAAACATGCTAACTGCAAAAGGTTTTGGACCATTTTGAATAATTGAAGCTCCACTTGGTATGATAATAAACAACGTCCACCATCCATCAAAAAATAATTCAAAATTCCAAATGTTAAATGCATTTCCCACAAAGCCTATTCCAGCTATTATAAATAGCGACCCCCAAAGTATGCTCGAAAGTTGATTCCTCATACTTCTTTCCTCCTATCACTTCTTTGATAATTCTATTATATGAAAATCAAGGGGATAGCTGTAGTTACATTTGTCATATCTTTGGAGTGGTAATTGTAATCAATTATACTTTAAAGCGGTATCCTACTCCCCATATTGTCTCAATATACTGAGGCTTCGAAGTATTCGCTTCAATCTTTTCACGTATTTTTTTAATATGAACTGTTACAGTTGCAATGTCTCCTATGGACTCCATATCCCAGATATGCTGGAACAATTCCTCTTTTGTATAGACACGATTTGGATTTTCAGCAAGAAACGTAAGCAAATCAAACTCTTTTGTTGTAAATACTTTTTCTTCATCGTTTACGAATACTCTTCGATCTGTTTTGTCTATACGAATGCCTCTGATTTCAATTACGCTGTTCTCTCTCTGGGACGCCCCAACCAGTCTTTCATATCTGGACAAATGCGCCTTCACTCTAGCAACAAGCTCACTTGGACTAAATGGCTTTGTCATATAATCATCTGCACCAAGTCCCAATCCTCTAATCTTATCAATATCATCCTTTTTAGCTGAAACCATAATAACAGGTATATCTTTTTGTTCACGTATTTTCTTACATATCTCAAATCCATCAATGCCTGGAAGCATTAGATCTAGAACGACTAAGTCAATTTCTTTTTCCAAGGCAGCCTGAAGACCACTGTCTCCGCTCTCCTCAATTTTTACTTCAAATCCACTTAGTTCTAAGTAATCCTTTTCTAATTCTGCTATTGCAACATCGTCTTCAATAATCAATATCTTACTCATCTTATCACTCCTATATGTTAATTCTTTATTTTGGAATTCATCATACCTTCTTTACCCTCTTTTTCTACCTTATAGACAGCTTCTGATTCCTGTCCTTTTGTGGTAAGCAGGGTGAAAATAATACTTAATCCACTTCCTTCTTCTCCGTCAGCCCAGATTTCTCCACCATGATCCTTTATAATCTTTTTCGCTATCGCAAGCCCTAAACCACTTCCATTTTTAGCTGAGTTTCTTGATTGGTCGGTACGATAAAATCGCTCAAATATTTTCTTTAAATCCTTCTTTGCAACTCCCTTTCCATTATCACTAAAGGTAATCTTTACACAATCTCCTTTTCCTTCAAGACTTACTTCAATTTTTCCCTTTTCTTTATTCATATATTTTACAGAATTACC
>CALFNR010000096.1:0-1975 GCA_937903005.1 uncultured Lachnoclostridium sp.
GAAAAAAGTTGATGAACAGACATCGCTTGTAATGAAACCTACCAATGGATTGGATCAGTTTGGAGCAGATATTTTAGAATATAAAGGGATATCTTTTTCGAAAATACTATCGAGATATTTAGATGCAAAGCGGAGTGTTTTATTGTTTTCTAAAGGGGTTATTTTGGTTGAAGGGGACGGTGAAGAGATACTGATCCCAGCGTTGGTCAAAAAAGTCCTTGGAGTGTCTCTTGATGAGATGGGAATTGGTCTGATTAACATTGGAAGTGTTGGATTTGAAAATGTTGCATGCATTTTTGACGAATCACGATTACAGCGAAAGTGCTCCATCGTGACAGATTTGGATGTAGTAGTTGATGGAGCAAAAAAGTCAAGCCAGGTTGCAATGGATAGAGGTGCCTCACGAAGAAAAAAGTTGTCCCAGCTCTTTGATGCAAATCCTTATGTTAGTGCATTCTATGCCCCGCATACCCTTGAAGTCGATTTCGCAAGCGAAGATAATAACAAACGTTTTGTTTGCGCGATCATAAAGCGTGCATATAAAGATGCTGCTACAAAAGAGAAACATGTTTTAGCTGTTAAATCAGGGACAGAAGCAGAAAGATATGACTCGGTAATGACTGTGGCAAAGAATATCAAAAAGGGCTGGTACGCAACATTGCTCGCTGAAAAGATCGATGATGCTGCCACAATCCCAATGTATATTCTCGATGCAATTGCATTTGCTATTCCTTTAATACTTACAATTTGGATGAAGACTATGACGATTTGAAAACTGCATTTAAAGAAGCAAGGAGCTCAAAAGAAATTAAAGAGACAATAGAAATGTTCTGCGATGAGTTTCCAGATGATATGGTCTCCTTATTTATAGCTAAGGCAGGTGGTCTGAATGTTTGAGGGTGTAGATGACATACTTAAGGAACTTTCCCCTGAACAACAGGCTGCATGTACAGCTCCAAATAATGTTTTGTTGACCGCTTGCCCAGGCAGTGGTAAAACTCGTACACTCACACACCGATTGGCATACCAGGTACTCCAAAAATCAGATTCAAGAAAGATAAACATAGCAATTACATATACTAATCGTGCCGCTGAAGAAATTATTAACCGTTTAGAAGACATGAATATTGACCTATCAAGCATTTGGGCAGGTACAATTCATCAGTTTTGTATGCGTTATATCATTCGTCCTTATGCCATGTATTCAAAAAGACTTTGTAAGGGCTATCAAATCATTGACGATTATTGTAAGAAAAAGTATGGACATGAGATAGCGGAGCGCCTTGGCATACGCCTTAGAAATTTTGATGATCCTTTTCAATACGAAAACATTAGGACTGAATACGAACGCTTATTAGAGGAAAAGAAGGAAATCGATTTTGATACAATTCTGCTTCTTTCAGAGAAATTGCTGTCGTCTTGCCCATTTATTAGTTCAAATATAGCATCAGTCATAAGTAGTATTTTGGTGGATGAATTTCAAGATACCAATGAACTTCAATACTTGATATTGTCAAAAATTTATAAAGCAAATAAGTCAATAACTTTGATGTTTGTGGGTGATGCTAATCAAGCTATTTATGGCTCTTTAGGTGGAGTGGCAAAAACCAAACAAGAGCTAGAAACACTTTATGAAACAGATTTTGATTCTATGTCACTAAGAGGCTGTTATCGTTCTACTCAGAGATTGGTGGATTTATATAGCAGATTCGAAGTTTCTAGAACTGAAGCTCACTCAGTTGCAAAGCATAAGGATGAACTTGGTGAAATACATTTTTTTGATTCCGTTTATTACACAGATCTGGCATCTGAAATTGCAGCCTTAATAAAGGAAGAACTTGAAAATGGAACAAAGGCTGAGGAAATTTGTGTTATTGCTCCTCAATGGGGTATGTTGTTCGATCTATCTAGAAAACTACGTATAATACTTCCGGACATTCCATTTGATGCACCAGATATTTCTCCAATAAAGTAT
>CALFNR010000097.1:0-7338 GCA_937903005.1 uncultured Lachnoclostridium sp.
TTCATTTGAGTGGGATATTCTTGGCTGCAATCAGAATCATAAGATGTACCCTGCCTGTGACGACTTGGGAAATACTGCAATTCATGCTAAGGATTCAAAGACTTGTACGGTATATGAAACGACAGATTATATGATTGCCAGCGGAAATGATAACCGCATGGTGTATGCACACTATCCAGTTACGGTGCGAGAACCTCAGATTATTTCTTTTGATACAAAAGATGGCGAAAGGAAATATCTGTACGGGGATTCTGTTATTTTAACATTTGAGATTGCCAATACAAGACATTGTTATCTCAATAAGGGAATTGGGCGCATGGATCTTACGCCAGACTATTCTAAGGGATATGAGCAGCTGGCAGGTGAAGTTCCGGTTACTTTGATTAACGGGGTGACAGAGTTTGAATTGAGCTGTTTAGGCAGAAATGGTCTTGTTCAATCGACAGTTACAATCACCATTACAGATTTATTAGAAGTTCAGCTCCTTACACTGACACGATCATTTAATCCGAATCAAATGCAGTTTGTTTATACGTTATCTTGGATTGTAAATAATGCTACCTATATAAAACTTACAACATCAGATGGTGTGGTAAGGTATGAGAGTTCCAAAGATTCAATGAAACTTCAGGATATGATAAAATTTAATTCTACATGTGGAGAACCGTTATCGGTGACGATAGTAGCAAAAAGGGATGTGGGGATTGATAGGAGAAAACAGGAAGTGATGGAGACGGTTGAGTGTGTGACTAGGTAAAGAGTGTATTCGTAAGAGTAGCGGAATTTAATGGAATGAATAAGGATAAAAAATACCTAATAATACAAGAAATGTGATAAGATTATAAAGTAACAGCAAATGGGGGTAAAAGAAACCAAAATATATTATAAAGATTTAGTTAAGAATTATCCCCTAAAGATTAAGGAGGAAAAGAATGAAAGATTTCAAAAGAAGAGTCATAGTAACCCTTTTGACTATGACTATGGTGCTAGCAGGAATCGTAGTGACACCATCCACTGCAAACGCAGCAGAAGAGATGGTTGATATCAATATTCTTGCGACAAGTGATTTACATGGACGTTTTGTTCCATTTGATTATGCCATTAATGCTGCTGATGATTCAGGAAGTCTGGCGCAAGTAGCGTCGTTGGCAAAATTTTTTAAGAAAGTCCCAAATACAATCCTGTTAGATTGCGGTGATATAATCCAAGACAATTCATCTGAATTGTTCTTAAACGAGGATCTTCATCCAATGATTGCTGGTATGAACGAAATAGGTTATGACGCAATCACTCTTGGTAATCATGAGTTTAACTACGGAATGGATGTTTTAAAGAGAATTATGAAACAGTCCAAAGCAGCTGTATTAGGTGGAAATGTTTACAATCCAGATGGAACTGGAGTAGCAAAACCATATACGATTATTGAGAAAAGTGGTGTTAAAATTGGAATCATTGGTATGGTGACTCCAAACATTACAAGATGGGACGCAGCCAATCTGAAAGGTTATAAAGTAACCAATCCAGTAGACGAAACCAAGCGTGTAATTGCAGAAATTAAAGATAAAGTAGATGTTATCGTTGCAGCAGAACATATGGGAGAGTCTAGTGAATATGGCGTAAAAGGTTCAGGAGTAGTGGATCTTGCCAATGCGTGTCCTGACATTGATGTAATCGTAGCTGCCCATGAGCACAAGGCAGTTGAAGGAGCCTATTACAACAACGTGCTGACAGTTGAGAACAAAAGCGGGGGACAAACTGCTGCAGTTATTAAAATTAGATTGAAAAAAGATGACAATGGAACATACAAAGTAGCTGAGCGTGAATCTCAGTTAGTCGATCTCAAAAAATGGGAGCCAGATCCTAGTGTAGTAAATGCACTTTCCAAATATGACGAAATTGCAAAGAATAATGCAAATGCAATTATTGGAAAGCTAGCAGGTGGGGATTTAGTTCCACCTGATGAAATCAAAGGCATTGCGCAAGTACAACTGCAAGAAACACCAATGCTTCATTTAATCAATGAAGTGCAGACGTATTATTCCGGTGCTCAAGTTTCCGCTGCAGCCTGCTTTAATCTTGCAGCCAATATGAAGGCAGGAGACATCAAACGCTGCGATACTGCATTGATTTATAAATTTGCCAATACATTATATAAGCTAGAGATGACGGGAGCCCAATTAAAGAAGTATATGGAATGGTCCGCTTCCTATTACAATACATACAAAGATGGTGATTTAACCATTTCCTTTAATCCTAATATTCGAGCGTATAACTATGATACATTCTCAGGCATTAACTATGAGGTGAATGTATCAAAAGAACCTGGAAACAGAATTGAACATTTAACATACAAGAATGGAAAGCCTATCAAAGCTACAGATAAAATTACCATAGCAGTGAATAATTACCGAGCTAATTCACATCTTTTAACTTATGGCGCTGTATTTAAGGAAGGAGAAAAATTACCAAAACTTTTAGATAAGGACATTCATGGAGAAATCGGTGGTGTACGTGAATTAATCGGCGATTACATCAAGAATGTGAAAAAAGGTGTTATTAAACCGGAAGTATCAGGCAACTGGAAAATTGTAGGAAATAATTGGAATAAAGAATTTCATCAAAATGCAGTAGAATTAGTAGCGGACGGGATAATAACAGTTCCTGCTTCTGAAGACGGAAGAGATTCCAACGTACGTTCCATTACGAAAGCAGATATTGAACCTTACGTAAGAATAGATGAACCAGGAAAAGTTACAAGTGTAAAGGTAAAGAGCAAAAAAGCAAAATCAGCCGTTGTAACGTTTAAGAGTGTAAAAAATGCAGTTCGTTATGAAGTGAGCTATAGTACCGATAAGAACTTCAAAAAAGGGGTTAAGAAGGTGTCTACGAAAAAGACAACGATTAACATTTCCAAGTTAAGGAGTAAGAAGAGATACTATGTAAGGGTTCGAGCTGTAAAATTTAATCTAGATGACAGTATATTATATGGAAGTTACAGCAAAGTTATTTCTGTTAAGGTGAAATAAATGAGCAAAAAAATATCATGGATAACCCAGACAGCAATCTGTATCGCCTTGTTGGTTGCAGCGCAGGTAATAACAGCATCATTTGCAAATACATTCATTACAGGCACTCTGGTGAATTTAGTATTAATCATTTCTGTCATAATATGTGGAATTACATCGGGACTAATCGTCGCCATGGTTTCACCAGTATTAGCAAGGCTGCTTGGAATAGGACCACTTTGGATATTGATACCTTTCATAATGCTAGGAAATATTTCGCTTGTAGTGGTCTGGTACATTATAAGCCATAGAAAAGGAAGTCACAAGAACCAGTACATATTGGCGTGGTTACATGGAGCAATTGCCAAATTCTTAATTTTGTACATTGGAATTGTGAAATTTGCAATTCCTGTGCTGCTTCATTTGCCAGAGAAAAAAGCTGCTATGATATCAGCCGCGTTTTCACTGCCACAATTTGCGACTGCTTTAGCTGGAGGTGCGCTTGCACTAGTTATATTACCTGTTATTAAGAAAGCTGAAGTGTAACAGCTTACACAAGTTCTGGTAAAATATACATAGAAGAAGCAGTCTGTCAAGGAAACAGACTGCTTTTATCATTAACGATAAGAAGTATTCTGATGTTTTGGTGGTTGTGAAAGTGCTTGTTTCTTCTGCTCATCCAAATCATTTACAAGGTTCTGAGACTGAGTGCTAAAACTGCTCATGGAACTAGAACTCTGGCTGCCAGTAGAGCTAGACTGGTTGGAAGAACAAGAACAGTTCCCAGATACTTCCGATTTTACCTTCATTATCTCCTGTTCAGATGCCTGTTGCGCAGGAGTGTAATAGTTTAGATTTTTTGCAATCGTATAGAGTTCGTATTGTGACTTTTCAGCCTGGTCACGCATCTGTTTTAACGTGGAACGTAATTCTGTATTTTCTGTTTGTGCAATTGCACTTGCATAAGAAGTTAATGCAGAGTTGATATTGTTCAAAGCGTCATTTACCATTTCTTTTTCTATCATAATCTTGTCTCCTAACCTAAAAAGCTCATTAATGTTTGACGGTTCTGTTTTGCACCATTGGCGGCATTTTGAAAGAACTGTTTTACTTCAGGATGTTCTGCTGCATTGGCATAATCCTGATTTTTCTGTTCGTCCACTTCTCCAAATATCAACATGTGTCTTAAGTTTGATAATTCCACTTCACTTAAATTGCTCATATGATCCCTCCTATAATAGTTTTGATGTTACTTGTTTAGTATGAAAAGGGATGGAAAAAACTATGCTATAAGTATTTGGTAAAATGAACAATATGTAATTACTATTCAATTTGGAAAAAAGACAAAAAAATAATGTACCTAGGGATAAACCTAGATACACTTCAATCATCATTATATCTGATCCTTAATTAAAAGTCTATACCTTTTTTTGTATTTCTGCTAGGATAATAACAGAATCAAATGACGGTTTAAGCGATTCATAGAAAGGAATCATGTGCATGTATAGGGAAAGGAGTAAATATGAGTAAAAGCATCGACTTACCAGGTATTACAAGACCGGAAGAAGAACAGAGACTTACGGATGTTATCACCATTGCAGAACAGAATTTAGAGCGTGCGAAGCTATCGGTTACAGCGTTAAAAGGTGAACTGAATGACTTGCTGGAAACCTATAGTGAAAAAGACAAAGAAGCTTTAGTTTTCTGGAACAATGCACAAGCAAGTCTGAGTGAAGCACAAGAAAATTTATTACGCTGTGAAAAAGCCAGAAAGAAACCATACTTCGGACGAATTGATTTTATAGACGAAAAGATTAAAAAAAAGGAAGCTTATTATATTGGCAGGGTTGGAATCAGAGATACGGTTACAGACAGGGTTGTGATTGACTGGAGAGCGCCAATTGCAACCGTATACTATGAAAATTCACTGGGGCCTTGTAAGTATTCTGTCAATAATATTGGAGAGTACAATATTGAATTGACTCGAAAACGAACCTATGAAATTGCAGACGACAAGCTGGTTGACTTTTATGATTCTGAAGTAGTGGCAAATGATGATTTGCTCACTAAATATCTTGCAAAAAGCAAGAAAGCTGTGTTAGGAGAAATTATCGCTACCATTCAAAAGGAACAGAACCTGATTATTCGTAAATCACCTAGAAACAACATTCTAGTCCAAGGAGTTGCAGGATCAGGCAAAACAACGGTGGCAATGCATCGAATTTCGTATATTTTGTATAATTATGAAGGCGAATTTCAGCCAAAAGATTTTTACATTGTGGGCAGTAATCGTATTCTATTAAACTATATTACCAGTGTTTTGCCAGATTTAGATGTGTATGGGATCTCACAGATGACCATGGAACAGCTTTTTATAAGACTTTTGTATGAAGATTGGAATAATAAAAAGTATTCCATAAGAAGTCTTACAAAGGGTGATGAGGCTGCCTGTATCAAAGGAAGCTATCAGTGGTTTCATGATTTAGAAGACTTCTGTGCCCGCTATGAAATAGAAGGAATTCCACATGAAGATGTGATAATTGATAAAACAAAATGTCTCTTACTGAAGAAAGAGGAGATAGAAACCTATATTCGTGAGAATGTAGAAGTGTCTATGCAAAATAAGATTCTTCTTCTAAATGAGCGTGTTATGGCAAGGTTAGAAAATGAAATCTGTGGCAAGGACATTTCCTATACACCAGAGGAAAAACGTGAATTGAAACGATTCTTTCGATTCTATTTTGGCAAGAAACTATGGAAAGGGTCCATTTTTGAATTATATAGCCAATTTCTCAAAGAGCAGATTGCAAAGGGGAATCGTGTAGACAAGCCTGAAAATGAGTTTGATGTATATGATTTGGCAGCGTTAGCCTATCTGTACAAACGGATTAAAGAAACGGATATGATTCGTGAGGCAAGTCATGTGGTAATTGATGAAGCACAGGATTTTGGAATGATGGCTTACGCATCTTTAAAATACTGTATGCGAGGCTGTACGTATACCATTATGGGAGATGTATCACAGAATATTCATTTCGGCTACGGCTTAAATGACTGGGAAGAACTGAAAGGACTTATCCTAAAAGATAAATTTGATACGTTTGGCCTCTTGAAAAAAAGCTATCGTAATACAGTTGAAATCTCTAACTTTGCAACCAGCATTTTAAGGCATGGAACCTTTTCCATTTATCCGGTTGAGCCAATTATAAGGCATGGAAACCAAGTTCAGATTATAAAGTGCGATGGCAAACAAGGGTTGATTGATAAAACAGTTAAAACGATAAAAGACTGGCAGGTAAATGGATATGAGACAATTGCAATTGTCTGCCGTGAAGAGAAGGAAGCAAAAGAGCTGTCAGATCTATTGAAAGACAAAGTAGAGCTGGTGGACAGTAATTTGGAAACAACGGAATTTGGTAATGGAGTCATGATACTTCCTGTAGAATATACGAAAGGTCTGGAATTCGATGCGGTTTTATTATATAATCCTTCCGCCAAAATGTATCCTTACGATGATGGGCATGTAAAACTCCTTTATGTAGCAGCAACAAGAGCACTCCATGAACTAACAGTAATCCATGATGGCAACGTAACGGATTTAATTGGAAAAGAAGTGCCAAAAGAAAAGAAAATGAATGCGTTTGAAACGGAATCTGAACAGAAAGAGAAAAAAAATTTAAGAAGAAAACAACTAAAAGAAGAAGCTTTACATCATCCTAAAATGATTCGTAAAGGTGTTCCAGAAGGGAACATACTTGCTGGGGAGGAACGTCGAACTGGACCAAAAAGAATTGTGGTACAGGGTCAAAAGACACAAAAGAAAGAAGAAGCATTTACGGTGAAAACGAAAGTGGATGGCAAAGTTCTGAATCCATCACCGTATGAATTTGGTGATGTTCCAGGTAATGATAAGCTTCGTCCTGCAGGCCATGGCAAAATCGATACTTCCATTCGCTGGATAAAGAAGAACCGTGACAACGTGGAGATTGCTAGCAGTTATGGTTTACTACGAATCACTCCGATAGATGAGAGAGTAATGCGTGTAACTTTCCGAAAAGGACAGATTGGTGAATTTGATGATTCCACAGAATGGATTCCAATTAGTGATACACCAAAATGGGTTTGTAAAGAAAACAGAGACGAGATTGGAATAGCAACTGCCCAGCTTTTAATAAAGATGCAGAAAAAGACAGGAGTGCTAAAATTTTATTCTAGAGCGGGCAAGCTGCTTTTGTCTGAACGTGAGAAAGATCCAAGACAGATTGAAACGGATCAAAGAAATCAAGCGTGGATGTATTTTAACTGGGCAAAAACTGAAAAACTTTGGGCGAGA
>CALFNR010000098.1:0-21244 GCA_937903005.1 uncultured Lachnoclostridium sp.
AGAAATTCAGCTCTCCTGCCTTATTATCCTCATAGGATTCTGGACTACAGGTAATAAGATATACCATAGCTGACTTTAACTCACATTTGGCATATTTTTCAAGCACATCACATGTTAATGATACATCGGCAAAGACAAGCCTATTATCCTCAATTTTTACTAATCCACTTTCTACATCTTCTTCATCAAAATAAAGCAGCATTCCACGTATAGGCTTACATGCTGCAAAAAAACGCCGGACTTTTAACAAATCCACATCTATGTTTAGTTTTCGAATTGACTCATATAATTCTGCAGTCTGAAATAGTTTCTCGTAAGAAAAATTTAGTATTTCTTCTTTCATGGTTTTATCCTTTTTGTAAAGAACATATATAAAATTTTATGCTATATACAACTACATAGTTCATATAGTTCTATATAACATAAAAAAGGTTATCCGAAGGGATAACCTTTTTTAATCAACTTCGTTCTAACAATATAACACTTAATCCGTATAAACTTAAAAATCAAAATATATCTAAATTAGCATCTAAATAATCAAACTTTAAAATCTATAAGAATAAAGGTACACTGTAAACTACCTTTGATTACGCAATTGTTACATTAGTTGCTTGAGGTCCTTTAGCACCTTCAATAACATCGAATTCAACTGCTTGGCCTTCTTCAAGAGATTTGAAACCATCCATGTTTAATCCTGTGTAGTGTACAAAGATGTCACTTCCTGTTTCATCTGAAATAAAACCATATCCTTTTTGATTGTTGAACCACTTTACGGTACCTTTGTTCATAATAATTCCTCCAATAATAAATAATCATTGCGATGTCTCACAATGAAGATAGTATACCATCTTTCGGTAGTTAAGTCAAACTCTTCTTTCTTATTTTAAATCATTAAAGTAGTAATATGTTATCAAATTTTATATAAATTGTTAATTTTAGTAACTTATTATCCTGATCTTGTTTTGCGTAACTTTTTGTGATATATTTTTACTGTTTTTCTAATAATAAATAATATCAATTAACATCATGCCCTTTCAAAACTCCTTTAGGCTTTGGAAGGGCAAATCTTTTAAGGAGCATTAAATTATGGATATACTGAAACAATTATTTCTTATCTTTCTTTTGTGTTTATGTGGTGAAATAATATCCGATCTTCTGCCATTTGCTTTTCCTGCTAGTGTCATAAGCTTGCTTCTTCTTTTCCTGCTGTTGATATTGCGCATTCTAAAAAAAGAGCAGGTGGCAAAAGTATCTGATTTTCTCTTAAATACCATGGCTTTTTTCTTTATACCTGCCGGAGTATCTATTATTGAAAAGTATGAACTAATCAAAGATTCACTATTTCCACTGTTCATTATCACAATTATTACTACGGTATTTACCTTTGTCGTGACAGGTTATACCGTTTCCTTTTTTATAAAACTTATGAAAAAAAGGGAGGCAAGAAAACATGAGTGAATTTTACGCTAATCCATTATTCGGTATTACACTTACTATATTGGCATTCTGCTTTGGGGTATTTCTCAATCGAAAAACCAAAAGTCCCATTGTCAATCCTCTTTTAATTGCCATTATTTTTGTTATTACTATCCTTAAACTCTTTGATATTCCTTTACAAGCATATAACAATGGAGGTAATATCATCAATATGTTTATTGGTCCTGCAACCGCAGTACTTGGATACTCCATCTACAAACAAGTCACAATCCTCAAAAAATACCTTATTCCAATTGTAGCTGGATGTTTTGTAGGTAGTTTGGCCTCTGTTGGAGGTGTATATGGTCTATGTAAACTTTTGTCTATGGAGAATACCTTGCTTTCTACTTTAATTCCTAAGTCTGTAACAACAGCTATTGCAGTAGAGATTAGTGAACAGCTTGGTGGTGTTCCAGCTATAACAGTTGCTATCGTTATTATTACGGGAGTACTCGGTGCTGTATCAGGCCCATTTTTAATTAAGATCTTTCACATTGATCATGAAGTTGCACAAGGGGTTGCCTTTGGTACTGCAAGTCATGCGGTTGGTACAAGCAAAGCACTAGAACTTGGAGAAGTACAGGGTGCAATGAGTGGAATTGCAATTGGAGTATCTGGCATTATTACCGTTATCCTATCTTTGCTTTTAAAATAAAACAATCACCAACCCATTCTCTATTCATATACTTATAGAAGAAGGGGGTTCCAAACATGTCAAATAAACAAAGCTCATCTTATTCAAAAATCTCTTTTATTGGTGGAGACTTAAGACTTTCTTATATGATAAGAGAAATGGCTAAAAGGGGTTATGAGGTTGCTGCTTATTGCGTTCCATTAGCAGAGACATTTCCTTCCGTTACTGTCTTAAGCTCTTTACAAGAAGCATTAGATTATTCTGATGTGATTGTGGGACCTGTGCCTTTTTCTAAAACACAGCTCACGATAAACTCGTCAGTCGAGGCAAACGACTTAGAAATGAAGAACTTTCTCTCCAGCTTAAAAGCTTCACATATTATTTTCGGTGGTGCCATTACACCATGCGTAAAACTATTTTGTGATGTCCGTTCCATAAGGTATTTTGACTTTATGAACAATGAGGAAGTTGCCATTTTAAATGCGATTGCTACTGCTGAAGGTACTATTGCAGAGGCAATTAAACGAAGCCCAGTGAATCTTAGCGGCAACGCATGTTTAGTTCTCGGTTATGGAAAATGTGGCAGTGTTTTAGCTGCTAAACTCAAAGGACTGGATGCTAACGTTTGCGTTTGTGCCAGGAGATCAGACGCATTGGCACAAGCAAAGGCGGCAGGTTTTAGAACTTTGCCTTTTGATTGTTTCAAAAACTCTTTGCATGAGTTTTTATTTATTTTTAATACCATCCCAACTCAATATTTTGATGAAAGCTTATTGAAAGAGGTTTTGCAAGATGCAACTTTAATTGACATTTCATCTAATCCTGGATGTTTTGATGTAGATGCTGCTTCGAAACTTGGTATCAAGACAGCACTTTGTCTTGGTCTTCCTGGAAAATATGCTCCAAAGACCTCTGGTTTAATCCTTACGGAAGCGCTTGTTGCACAACTTGAATCTCTGTAATAATCTTTCCTTTAAGAAAGAAGTGGTTTCATGAAATTGGAAGAATGCACCGTTGGTGTTGCAATGACTGGTTCATTTTGCACCTACAAGAAAATGATTGAACAGATCGAATTACTTGTAGCGCACAACATTAACGTTATTCCTATTTTTTCAGATAGTGCCCAGACTCTTGACAGTCGTTTCGGGCATCCTAAAGATTTTATGGATACACTTGAGAAAATCACATCGAATAAACCTGTATTAACCATTCCAGCGGCAGAGCCTCTTGGTCCTAAAAACAAACTGGATCTTTTAATTATAGCTCCATGCACTGGCAATACATTAGCAAAGCTTTGCCATGGTATTACAGACACACCTGTTTTAATGGCAGCAAAAGGACATTTAAGAAACGGAAAGCCTTTAATCATTTTCTTATCCAGTAATGATTCTTTAGGCATTAACTTCACAAACATTGGTTCCTTAATGAACATGAAACATATCTATTTTGTGCCATTCGGTCAGGATAATTATAAGCAGAAACCAAATTCTATGGTTTCTCATTTTGATTTAATCGAAGATACGTTACAGGCAGCTTTAAATGGAGAACAGTTACAGCCTATTGTGCTGGCTCCTCAATAGACGCAATACCTTTATTATCATCTTTTCAGCAAACAAGATATCTAGTTTTACCAGGTATCTTGTTTGTTTTCACTATTCATTTTCCAAATACGTTTTCCACCAGTACCTTATACTCCTGCCAAGCCAGATAACAGTCCATATCTTGCATTGCCATTACCAGTGATTTATAATACCAGCCCTGCTCTTCCTTTCTCTTCTCATGAAACCGCTCCCATAACCTATCTCCCACTTCTTGATAATCCTGGTACATGGAGCGAATATTAGAAAGTTTATCTGCCAATGCAATTATCTTAATTTCTTTACGTGTTTCCTGCTGCAAATGTTCAATCGTTTCTTGCTTCCGAATCTTCCAAGTTGCTTCTGGTGGCAGTTCTTTTCTCTTATTCTCAGACTCAGCAGATACATAATCAGCCACTACTCCAAATTCTCTTTTTAACTCCTCATAGGTAACATCGGTGTCTTCCAGCACATCATGCAAAATAGCAGCTGCAATCACATTCACATCATTTGTCATGGACGAAACAATCACACCTGCTTCTAAGGGATGTAAAATGTAAGGTAATTTACTTCCTTTTCTTACTGTTCCTTTATGTGCCTCGGTTGCAAATAAAATTGCCTTATTAATTATATTTTCCACCATAAGACCCCTTTCGTTTCATTCTCCTTCTATGCTTCTAAACTAGACATATGAAATAGTAGTTAGTATAACCTGATTACTTTCCTATCATACAAAACATGAAAATAGAAATAATCCCAAAGCCACCAATTATAGTCCCCATAACAATTCGATAAATCAATGCTTTTCTTGTCTTTTTAGAACCTATCTGATCAAAACATTTACCTATGAAGATTGCACCTAAAAAAGCCGTAGGCACAATATAACGGAAATCCATCGTACATCCAAATGGATACTCTACATTAAAATATAAAAAGGTACTGTAAATCACGCCCCACAAAACAGGCATTCCCAAACTCAACATTTTATTTTTCTTACATTTCACAATAACATAAACCATAGCAGCTAAAGAAAGTATAATCATGCATCCATTAAAGAAAATAAGCAGCTTTGGAATAATTGGTGTAATCTTAAATTTAAACTCGCTAAATAAGGAACTTTTTAACACAAACAGACTGATATTATATTCTTCCCAAGGATCGGAATAGATAGGATGAAACAGTCTGCTAACAGGAAATGTGATAAATCGTTTTACCCATGATACATCCCCTGTATAAATGCGCAGGCTCTCTTTAATTCTTACAACATAACCAAAAGGCTGTTGAAACAATATATAATTTCTAAGAGTGTACCAAAGTCCAAGAGGAAACGCAATTGCACCAAATCCAAAGAGTTTCATTGCCATTTCTTTTAAAGCATCCTTGCTTTCCTTTCTTCTTTTATATGCCACATATAGCATAAGGGGGCCTGTAAATAGAGCAATATTGCCACAAGAAGTCTTAGTCATCATTCCTAAGCCAAAAGCGAGTCCCAGTCCGATGGTGTTCTTCCAGCTTTGTTCTTTGTACCATCTCAAGGTGTATAGAATTGCTAGAATCATAAAATAGGTAACGAGTGAGTCATTATTCACACGAGCACTCATAAGGTAACAGCTTGGCAATACTGCAATAATTGCAGTTGCTACCGCTTTCGTACCCTCATTTAATCCCAGCTCTGTACAAATCTTTGGCATAAGCATCAGGCTCCAACAGGAAGCCACACACGAAATAATTTTTGCAATCTCCAAAATATCTTGATAGGCCGTATAATTCATTAACGAATTTACAGCAAGACAAAGGCAGGCTGCTAAAAAATGAAACAATGGCGGATGGTAAAACTGTACCCAGTTAGTTTCTGGCAAATGCCCATTTACCATGATTTTTAGAATGTATGCTGCATGCCCGTAGCCATCTAAAGCTGTATCGCCCAAATCAATTGCACGAGTGGTGTATGGAGTATATAACATATATCCAATTCGCATAATGAATCCAATGCCAAGGAACAGTTTTACGGCAAACCGCCAGGAAAATCCTTTTTTTACTGCTTGTAAACCCGTTGCTCCAAACAGACATAGAATGCTGACGAACATAGCACCTTGAATCAAATCAATCTCTCGCTGCAACCCTGCTTTATACACAATAATAAATAGAACGGTTATAAATAAGAATACATTTATGTACGGCAGAAGGAAACTAAACTTATCCTCGTTTATCTTATTCGCTGCCTTATTACTCTTCTCCTGTTTCGGTTTACCTGATTTTTCCACTTTTCGATTCCTTCCCTCTCATATCACTATAGATTTACCTTCTTTCGGAACTCTGGCCAAAAGCCATACACAATGAACCGGTAAGCATAATCGTAAATAGCAAACGCCACCTGTCCTGCAACCCAAATGCCAAGCACAATGACTCCTTCGGCTTTGCCTTTATAGATAAGCTGCGGCATAAACAAAAGGGCTGGAACATATAAAATGTTAAACAAACTAAACTTTATAAGAAGGAATGCCTTTGGAAAACGTTCCTTAAGGCATTCTGCTCCTACTATATAAAGATTAATTGCTGCAAGAGTAATACAATAGATTTTATTAGGTATTAGTATAAAGGTTAAGAGCGTACATGCTACAAAGAATCCAATACCTAACCTTTTTCCACACTCACTAAATGCAATTCCCAGGCAGAATGAAGCCGCGCAAAGGAAAAACAGCGTATTTGGTTCTATGACATTGCCAAGGTAGACCAAAATACATGTTAATGCTAATAAAATACCTAAGAAAGCTATCTCTTTTGGCTTTACATGCATGTGCACAAATCTCCTCCCATACATTCACATAAGGAATCTGCCAGCCATAATTTACAACACATATCACATACGTCCGAATTATTATTGGACATTCCTTCACCATTGTTCTGATAACTTCTTGTGCTGTTCTGTAACTGTCTTAAAAACTGACTATATTCTGGATTTGCTGGTTCCATTGCAACCGCCTGTTTTGCATGGCTCATTGCAGTAATCATGTTACCAAGACCTGAGTATGCAATCGCATTATAATAATGCCATCTGGCACCTCTTTCTGGTATTCTGGAAAGTGCATTTAACCCTTCTCGGAAACGCTTCATCATAAGCATACTGTATATTTCTCTCATTTCCTGAGATTCTTCATAATAGTTGTTCTGCTGATAGCTCTGCCCACCAGAATAACTGCTGTTCTGATAACTTTGACCTCCAGAATAGTTGCCGCTATAACCTTTTTCACGTTCATCCATAATCTGCTTATATGCTTCTTGAATCTCTTTAAACTTCTCTTCTGCTAAATCAGACAAAGGATTGTTTACATATGAATCTGGATGATATTTTCGGCTCAAATCTCGATATGCCTTCTTTACTTCTTCATTGGATGCGCTTGGTGAAATGCCCAGCACGCTATATGGATCTGCTATCATATTCCTTTTCCTCTCCTAACTTTTTGGATTTGTACTTTACCCAAACTCCTGTATATAATATATTGTGCAAAATATCTGCGTTTTGAATGATTGGCAGCTTTTCATACTCTCTTGCACATTCTGCCATAAGCATCTGCAAGATATCATCGCATGTTTCATCAAAGTCTTCCTGCTTTGCCATAGCCTTGAATGGATTATAACTTCCTTTCTCTATATCTTTTGAAAGGTCATCATATGCATCTAGTAAATAGATAAACTTTCCTAAATAAAATCCAAACTGTCTTAAATTATCCTGCCACACATCCTCATCATAAACAAATAATTCACCCATAATCTCGCCAAAACAGTCTGAAACAACATCTAGGTTTTGTTCATTGTTCTGTTCACATTCTGATAGTTTTTTTAAACCTTCTTCTATCTTCTTACACTGTCTAGGATATTTCTTTGCTATTTTCTGATATGTTTTTTTTAGATATCTTGCCCCTGCGTAACCAGACATTTTTTTCTCGTCAGACCAGTCATCCAGAAAATTATGATATGCAAGTGCAATATTTAAATCTGCTGCGTATTCTGAGAACTGATTCCACAACATCCAGTGCTTGCTTGCTGGATGTGCCAGACAGCGCTGCCTGGCAGTATTTGGTACCTTCTCGTATAATGACGTAAGCACTAATATCAAAAATGTCATATCATAGGTAAGTGTCATTTGTCCAAAACGCCCATGATGTTCTTTTAATGTTTTACATAATCCGCAATAATAAGCTCTGTATGTGTAGTAATCTTTTACTTTTAGCTCAAGCTTATCAATTGTTACATAACCAAACATACTTCCTCCATACTGGATAATCATAAGTGACTAAACTATTGCCATTATACCATTTCTGTCATAAGAATACACACGAAAATTATAATTTCAGAGAAATTTCACAATCAAATTCCTTTACAGTAATGTAAAATATCATCTAGTGTCTTCTTAATATCTTCCTCTGTATGAGAAGCAGAGAAGAAAATTGCTTCAAACTGGCTTGGTCCAAAATAATTTCCTGCTTCTAACATATAACGGAAATACTCTGCAAACTTATCTGTATCTGCTGTTTTTGCTGATTCATAATCTGTGACTTTCTCTGAAGTAAAGTAGATACAGGATAAAGAGCCAATTCCTGCAACCTGATAAGGAAGTCCGAAAGAAGCAAAGATTTCTTTTACGCCATTTCTAAACTGTTCTCCTAATTGTTCTAACTTCGTATACACTTCTTTGTGGTCTCTTAAGATACAAAGCTGTGTAATTCCCGCGCGCATCGCAACTGGATTGCCGCTTAATGTACCTGCCTGATAGACGTTTCCAACTGGTGAAACCACGCTCATCACATCGCGTCTTCCTCCATATGCCCCTACAGGCATTCCCGCTCCAATAATTTTTCCAAAGGTAAGCAAGTCTGGTTTGATTCCATAATATCCACTGGCTCCATCAATTCCGAGACGAAAACCTGTAATCACTTCGTCAAAAATAAGCAAAGCTTCATTTTTATCGCAGATGTTTCGAAGTCCTTCTAGGAATCCATCTTCTGGTAACACAATTCCCATATTGGCTGCAACTGGCTCTACAATGACACAAGCAATTTCGCCTTTATTTTCTTGGAACAGTGCTTCCACGCTGGATAAATCATTATATCTTGCTGTTAAAGTATCCTGTACACAGCCTTCTGGAACTCCGCTGCTTCCTGGTACTCCTGCCGTCATAACACCAGAACCAGCTTTCACTAAAAGTGCATCTGAATGTCCATGGTAACAGCCCTCGAATTTAATAATCTTATTCTTTCCTGTAAATCCTCTAGCTGTACGAATTGCACTCATAACAGCTTCTGTTCCTGAATTGACCATACGCACCATTTCAAGTGCTGGTACAAGCTCACACATAAGTTCTGCCATTTCCACTTCAATTGCTGTGGCGGCACCATAACTTAATCCATACTGCATCTGATCTCTCATAGCATCCATTACTTTTTCATTGTTATGGCCTAAAATCATAGGCCCCCAGGAACCAATATAATCAATATATTGATTGCCATCAATATCATAAAGGTACTGGCCTTTTGCTTTTTCTATAAATTGTGGCTGCCCTCCAACTGGTCCAAATGCCCTGACAGGACTGTTTACACCACCTGGAATTACTTTGACTGCTCGTCCAAACCACTTCTTTGACTTTTCTGTTTTCATACTCATAAACAAGTTCCTTTCCATGCTAGCCGATTCTTCCCTCTTTCATGTAACCTGCTAATTCTTTTGCATAATACGTAATCAGCATATCTGCTCCTGCGCGGTACATTGCCACTGCAGATTCACAAACAACAGATGCCTCATCAATGTAATGAAGGGCTGCAGCTGCTTTAATCATCGCGTATTCTCCACTAACACTGTATACAGCAAGTGGTTTGTCATAGGTATCTGCTACCTCTCTTACAATATCCAGATAGGAAAGACCTGGTTTCACCATCAGAATATCCGCTCCTTCTTGCACATCAAGTCCTGCCTCACGAATTGCCTCTCTTCGATTATGAAAATCCATCTGATAACTCTTTCTGTCACCAAATGCAGGTGCAGAATCTGCTGCATCACGAAATGGCCCATAAAATGAAGAAGAATATTTTACTGCATAAGACATAATCGGTGTATTGACAAACTGATTCTTATCTAGAGTCTGACGAATGGCTTTGATTCGTCCATCCATCATATCGGATGGTGCAACCATATCAGCCCCTGCCTGCACATGTGATAATGCTGTTTTTGCTAAAACCTCTAATGTTTTATCGTTATTTACATACTGTCCATCTAATATTCCACAATGACCGTGAGAAGTATACTCACACATGCAAACGTCCGTAATGCAATACAGAAGTGGATAGTTTTCCTTGATATAACGAAGTGCTTTCTGAACGATTCCTGCTGCATCCCATGCACCACTTCCACATGCATCCTTATGTGCTGGGATTCCAAATAACAGAATACTCTTCACTCCTGCTTTCATGACTAACTCCAACTCTTCGCCCAAACGGTCAATACTGTAACGGTACTGTCCTGGCATAGAACTGATTTCTTCCTTAATATTTATCCCCTCAACTACAAACAATGGATAAATTAAGGTATCTGCTGAAACTCTGGTCTCACGAACCATTCCTCTAATAATTGGATTACTTCTAAGTCTTCTTGGCCTATCAATTAATTCCATTTTTCTCTGCCTCCTACTCTTGTAAACTCATCAATAATTCTATCATACTATCCATGGTTGCTTCTTTGGATACAGAAACTTGCATGCCATATTTTCTTGCTTCCTTGGCAGTCTGCTCTCCAATACAGATAGCATTTACTTTGGTATAATCTATATGTTCTAGTGTCTTCACAAATCCTTGTACGGTGGAAGCACTAGTGAATGTCACATAACTCATTTCTTGATCTTTAAAAGCCTGTTCTATCTTTTCGGTCAAAACATCTGCCTGCTCATAAACGGTTTTGTAAACTGCCACATCTTCATAAGAAAGTCCCACTTCTTCCAAATGTGCTGTTAGTGCAGGAGATCCCTGCAATGCACGGAAAATATATACTTTTGTTCCACTTGCTAATGTTCTCTTCAATAATTTTCCTAATGCATCTGCTGAATATTCTTCTGGCATATAATCTGCAAATAAATTATATTCCTCTAATGCCTTTCTAGTACCATTGCCAATTACAGCAAATGTAAGTTTGGGGTCGGTTAACAGATTACGCATGTCTACTCTTCGTTCCTTTAGCTGTCCAAAGAAATGTTTTACTCCTTGTGGACTTGTAAAAACAGCACACACCTTTCCATTTTCCTTTGAGCATCGATCCACCGCCTCTTCAAACTTCTCCTGTAATTTCTTATCTTCCAGTTTTGACACAGGAACCGTATCTATGGACGGCATCTCTACCACCTGTGCCCCAAGTTTTCTAAGTCGCTTTGCCAGATGAGATGCTTTTTCTCTTGGTCTAGTAATTAAAATCTGCTTTCCGAAAAGCGGCTTTTTCTCTATCCATGCAAAACTCTGTTCTAAGGTACACACCTTTCCAATTACAATAACGGCTGGGCTTTTTATTGCTGCTTTGTCCGCTTCTTCCTTTAAAGTACCAACAGTCCCTACTGTACGTCTTTGCCCAAAAGTAGTTCCTCTTTCTAAGATAGCCGCAGGCATATTCGAATCCATTCCTGCTTCTATTAGGGAATTACAAATGGTTTCTAATGCACTGACTCCCATCAAAAATACAAGTGTAGCGTTTAACTGCACAAGCGCCTTGAAATTAATATCCAATACACCATTTTGCTTTTTGTGTCCTGTAATAACATGAAATGATGAGGTGTAATCTCGATGGGTAACTGGAATTCCGTTATAAGCTGGAACCGCAATGGAGGAAGTGATTCCAGGAACAATTTCGAACGGAATTCCTTCTTTACTTAGCAGTTCAAGTTCCTCACCACCTCTTCCAAATACAAAGGGATCTCCTCCTTTTAGACGTACCACTCGTTTTCCCTCTTTTGCTTTTTTAAGAAGAATTTGATTAATCTCATCTTGTGGAACCAAATGACGATTGGAACGTTTTCCAACATTAATCCATTCCGCTTTTTTGGGCAGATAGGCTAGCACTTCCAAACTGACTAGTGCATCATAAACTACAACTTCGGCCTCTGATAAGACTTCCATTCCCTTCATGCTAAAAAGTCCTATATCACCTGTTCCAGCACCTACAAGCCATACCTTGCCTGATTTTAACTGCTCCATTTTTTCCGCTCCTCTCCATTCCTTATGTCCATTGGCTTTTTAATTCCTTTGCTAATTCCTCACCAATTGTCCTTGCATCTTTGACATTTCCTTTTTTAATTCCAACGGAATAATCTTTTGCAGGCTCATGAAAATACAATCCACGTAAGATAATCTGTTTGCCTTCTATTGCCGCATATGCTGCTATTGGAGAACTACAGCCACCATCCAGATAAGTTACAAAGCTTCTTTCTGCTATAGCTGCGTATTCAGACTCTTTGCTGCATGTACTTTCCAGATAAGAATAATCTTCTCCCCTTCTTCCTTGAAATGCCAATATTCCTTGACCAGCCGCTGGTATCATTTCGTCTACAGAGAAAATCCTACTGACAGCATCCTGCATGTTAAGCCGGTTAAGCCCTGCCATAGCAAGTATCGTTGCCACATAATCCTCTTCTTCTAATTTACGAAGTCTTGTCTGTACATTTCCACGAATACTACGAAACTTTACTTCCGGATAAAGTTTTTTCAACTGTTCCATACGTCTTCTGCTGGCAGTACCAATACAACCCGTTGTAAAATCCACTGTCATGCCCTTTTTTACAATCATAGCATCCCTTGGGTCTTCTCTCTTAGAAAATCCTACGATAGGGATTTCCTTAGCTATTTCCATTGGGAGATCCTTAAGACTGTGAACGGATAAGTCAATTTCTCCTTCTAATAATGCCTTGTCTAATTCTTTGACAAATAACCCTTTTCCGCCAATCTGGTCTAAATTACGGTCCAATATCATATCACCTGTTGTTTTCATTGTTACCAGTTCAAAGGTGATATCAGGATGAGCTTCTGTAATAGCCTTTAGGGCAATTTGCGTCTGTTCTACTGCTAGTTTGCTGTCACGGCTTCCTACCTTAATCACTTTTTTCACAGTTATCATCCCTTCTATGCTTATTTCTATATTCTAATTTATAATACTTCTTTTATCTTTTCCGGAATTCCACAATAGATACGATATACTACATCGGCTTCTTTTGCAATCTTGCACAACGCTCTCCCTGTCTCTTCACGCCACTTGCGTTCCAATTTATCTATTGGCACAATTCCGTTACCAATCTCATCTGCTACAATCAGCCAGGAAGGATTGCTGATAATGAAATTAAGATCTTTCTCATAATTTTTTCCCTGCTTAATCCATTGTCTCATACAATGATGAAAATGATTGAGACAAACCAAACTTTTCTGTCTTCCTTCCCTGTTTTCTGTTAATAAATCTTCCACTGAAATATTTCTATACTCTGGAAACGTTAACTGAACCCATTCCGTCTTTCCCTGACACGCTCCGCCAATTACTAAAATTTTCTTCATTTAGAACCCCTTACCTCTCTCACTTAATTATTTGCAAACTTGAAACCTAAAATAGAATCTTACCTGTTACCATCAAAGCAGCTAATATTGCCAATTCATATATTTGCAGAAAGAATCCTGCCAGATCCCCAGTTATTCCCCCAAATATTTTTTTACATACTCTATAGTAGTAGGCAAAGATGATGAAAGACACGACCACTACTACACTCCCAATTCTAACATCCATCCAAAGAAGAAGGAACATCTCAATGACAAAATAAACTACCATAATCCTTTTCACATGATTTCTATGGGCACCATCTTGAAATGTTGCAGCAAGCCCTGTGTTCTTTGCCAGTGGAAATGCTGCTACACTAAACCCGCTTAAGGTTCTTGACATCACATAAGTAACCGCAATAAATGGCATTACTTTAAAACTTACCTCGCTCCAGATTCCTATGCTGAGTACAAAATAAACCAGTCCAAATATAATTGCAAATGCGCCCGAATTCGGGTCTTTTAATATTTCTAATCTTTTTTCTCTATCTCCATAGGAATTCAGTGCATCAATGGTATCTAAGTACCCATCCAAGTGAATTCCGCCTGTAATCAACACTGGAATTACCGTTGCTATACATGCTGTAAAAAATGCTCCAAACTGGTATTCTCTTAAAAACCAAAGTCCTCCACTCATAACAAGCCCAATGATAACTCCTATAAAAGGAAAAAAACAAAGAGCATATTTCATGTTCCTTTTATTCCATTCCACTCTTGGCATTGGAATCTTAGAATACATGGAAAATGCTATAATCATAGATTGTATTAGCATATTATCGTCCTTTCTTGGCATATTTATTTTTATGATAAATTGGAATTCCACACACAACTTCCACTACTATATCTGCACGCTTTGCCATCTGTCTGTTGATAGCACCTAACTTTCTAATGTAATCTTTTGTACTTTCATCATAGTCACATCCATCCGAAAAAATTTCATTGGTTACAACAACCAGATTGGCACATTGCTCTAAAATACTGTCGATTCCCTCTATCACTTCTATCACTGTATTTTCTTTCGCTCCATCTTCTTGAAACATCTCATTTGCCGTCAGATTGGACATGCAGTCTAACAAAACTGTACAGCCTTTTGGGAGAGCAACTTTCTTTAAGTCTGTAAAACATTCCATGGTTGTGAAATGTTTTTCTTTTCTCATCAAACGATGTCTTTCTATCTTACCTTTTGCTTCCTCGTCAAATGCCATCATGGTAGCAATATAAATTCTCTTTTCTTCCTTATGGGACAATTGAAGTATGACACTTTCAGCAAATTCTGATTTTCCACTTCCACTGCCTCCACTTATCATATAGAACATAATTCGCACTCTTTTCTCCTTAATCATTCAATCGTACTACAATTAGCATGAAATGTAAATGAATCATTATAGCAGAATTTCTCTTCAATGAACTTTCCTGCTTAACAAAAATAACCCTGCAAATTGGACATACCTTTCATGTGCCCAATCTACAGGGTTTATTTTACTATTCCTTATCTACCACAACAATATTTATACTTCTTTCCACTTCCACATGGGCATTTATCATTACGTCCAATCTTCCTGCCTTCTCTAACATATGTTGTCTGCTTTGGAGGCATCATGCCTACCATCTTAGGTGCTTCTTCTGCAAGACCTAATTCATACAGCTCGTTTGGAGTATAACCACGGTTATCCCACATTCTAGTTGTGTTGCTTAATTCAGATAATAATTCACCGATTTCATAAACCTGCTGTTCACTTTTAAACTCGATCTCACGTACCAGGAATTCATTCAATGCATCTGCTGGCCCTTCTCCAAAACAACAAGCTAACTGTAAATCGGAACAAAGCCCTTCCGCCTGTTCTTCGTCTGTTACTACATTGGCAACAATGTACTCTTTTAATTTGCCGTATGCTTCATTTCTCTCAAAATAATCATCTTCTGCGTATCGTAACAATGCTTCTTTCTCTGGTACATAATATGGCTTGTCGCTCTGCTCATCCAGAAGGGAATTGAACTCTTCTTCATCCTCAATGGCTTCATGTACAAAATATGCCCCTTGTAATTCAAAGAATACTTCACGCAAACCAAGGTTATGATAATCAGCTAATACTTCTTCTATACAAGTCTCTTCTTCGTTCTGCTCATTAAAAATTTCGACTACTTTAGCGTAAGGTACAATACCATACAAGTTTGTACAAGCTACGCAATATTTGATTACTAAGTCAAATCTTTCTTTTTCTGCGATAAACTCGGCTGTGAATAATTTTTCATATAAGTCCTTTACTTCATCCGGCACGATAATTCCATTACCTTCGGTTAAGTAGTAAAATCCAGAAACAAAAAAGTAAATGCATTTATAATAATCTTTTTCCTCGAGAATCACTTCTTCCTTTAAAGATTGTCTAAACAGCTCCATCTCTTCATCATCAGCACATAAGAAAACCTGTTTGGCGTTCTCATAATTTAATAAAGATGCTTCTACAAATTCAATCAGTTCATCCTTTTTTAACTTGCTGTAGCCCTGGATGCCAAATGCCTTAGACATGTCTCTTAGTTCCTTAACCGTATGTTTTTTCAGAACTTCACTTAATTTCATATAATTCCTCCACAAAACCAATACTTCTAAATTAGTTTCTCGTCTTTTTTCTTATGCAAACTATTCGCTTATGCAAATTTAGGCATCCGCAAGTATCTGCACACGACATTATCTGTTGGGATTTTGAATCCTATGATAATCTCATCATAAAATCAGTATAACTAAATTGGCGTACAATTTCAAGTTCTCCTGACATATGATGTATTACAATTGATGGTAAACTGATCCCATTAAAGGTATTATTTTTCACCATGCTGTAATGAGCCATGTCACAAAAGACGATTTGACTGCCAATTTTAAGTGGTTCGTCAAAGGAATAATCACCGATGATATCACCAGCTAAACAGGTTGGTCCTCCAAGGCGATACGTATATTTCCTCTCTCCCAGTGCCCCTGCTCCAATGATTTCAGGACGATATGGCATCTCTAACACATCTGGCATATGACATGCTGCCGATGTATCTAAAATTGCGATATCCATTCCATTATGTGTAACATCCAGCACCGTTGCCACCAAAAATCCCGTATTGAGAGCTACTGCTTCTCCTGGCTCTAAATAAACCTGAACATCATACTTCTCTTTCAGATACAACACACATTCAATTAAGGTTTCCACATCATAATCTGGTCTTGTTATATGATGTCCTCCACCAAGATTAATCCATTTTGCCTCTTTTAAATACTTACTGAACTTTTCTTCTATATGAGGAATTGTTCTCTTAAGGACATCTGAATTCTGCTCGCACATGGTATGAAAATGAAAACCATCTATGCCGCTTACATCTTTTCCTTCCAAATTGTCAAGGGTTGTTCCCAGTCTTGAATACTTGAAACAAGGATTATATAAATCTGTTTCCACTTCTGCATACTCTGGATTTAAGCGAATTCCGCACTGAATGTCATGGTCTGCCGCCTCCACTTGTGAGCGAAACCGCTGCCATTGTTCTACCGAATTAAATACAATATGGTCAGATAGGGCTACGATTTCTGGAAAGTCCCTTGGATCGTACGCTGGATTGTAAATGTGAGTTTCCTTTCCAAACTGTTCCTTTCCAAGTTTCGCTTCAAACAAGGAGCTGGCTGTTGTACCGTCTAGATATTCGCTGATAATAGGGTACACAGAAAACATAGAAAATGCTTTCTGTGCCAACAATATTTTGCAACCTGTTCTATCTATCACATATTTTAATTTTTCCAAATTTTCCCGTAAGAGTCTCTCTTCCACCACATAATAAGGTGTTTCAATCGATGCATTTCCCATGACATACTCCTACTCTACCAAATCAGGATGAAAGCTTTCTTTCCATGGAAGACCCCATTTATTAAGTGCTTCCATGAATGGATCTGGATCGAATTCTTCTACGTTGTATACACCTGGACGAAACCATTTACCTGTCATCACCATCATGGCACCAATCATGGCAGGTACACCTGTTGTATAGGAAATTGCCTGGGAACCAACTTCTTTGTAGCATTCCTGATGGTCACAAACATTGTATACATAATAGGTTTTCTCTTCTCCATCTTTCTTGCCTTTGAAGATACATCCGATATTGGTCTTACCAACTGTTCTAGGTCCTAAGGATGCTGGATCAGGCAATACTGCTTTTAAGAACTGTAAAGGTACAATCTGTTTTCCTTCAAATTCAATTGGTTCAATCGAAGTCATTCCAACATTCTTTAACACCTCTAAATGTCTCAGATAACTTTCTCCAAATGTCATAAAGAAACGAATTCTCTTAACTCCTTTCATGTTAATACCAAGTGATTCTAACTCTTCATGATGTAATAGATACATATCCTTTGGTCCGATTTCCGGGAAATTATATACTCTCTTAATTTCCATCGGCTTTGTTTCAACCCATTGGCCATTTTCCCAATAACTTCCCTTTGCACTAACTTCACGAATATTAATCTCTGGGTTAAAGTTGGTTGCAAATGGATAACCGTGATCCCCTGCATTACAGTCTAAGATATCAATTTCGTTGATTTCATCAAAATAATGTTTCTGCGCATAAGCGGAAAATACTCCTGTAACACCTGGATCAAAACCACAGCCTAAAAGTGCTACAATACCTGCTTTTTCAAAGCGTTCACGATATGCCCACTGCCAGCTGTACTCAAATTTTGCCGTATCCTCTGGCTCATAGTTTGCTGTATCCATGTAGTTTGTCTTGGTCTCTAAGCATGCGTCCATAATATGTAAATCCTGATATGGAAGTGCTACATTGATCACAATGTCTGGCTTGTAATCGTTAATTAACGCTACTAACTCTGGAACATTATCTGCATCTACCTGTGCAGTTGTAATCTTTGTCTTTCCACCATCTAATTTTGATCTAATTGCATCGCATTTTGATTTTATTCTGCTTGCGATACAGATTTCTTCGAATACCTCACTGTTCTGACAACATTTATGAATTACTACACTGGCAACTCCACCAGCACCAATGATTAACGCTCTTCCCATAATATTCCTCCATACTAAACTCTTTCACTACCAAATAATAATAACATTTCTCGTAAAATCTTACATGCCACTGCTGTTGACGCTCCTGTCTGGTCGTAAATCGGTGATAACTCATTCATATCCAATGCGACAACGTTAAGGGCCGAAACCTTTTTGATGGCCTCTAATAACTCCATAAACGTAACCCCTCCCGCTTCTGGGGTTCCCGTTCCTGGAAATACGGATGGGTCTAGCACATCCAGATCCAATGTAAAATACACTGGCTTTCCTTTTAGTTTTTCTACCACTTCATCTAATGTATCAAAGTTAAACTTGCAAGTTATCACATGGTTTTTCCCCCAGCGAAACTCCTCACGGTCTCCGCTTCGAATTCCAAATTGATAGATTTTATTGTCACCTACCAAGTCATGACAACGATGCAGCACCGTCGCATGAGATAAGGTAACTCCAAGATATTCTTCTCGTAAATCTGCATGAGCATCAAAATGTACAATATGAAGTTCTTCATATTTCTTTACGGCACTTCGCACGGCCCCTAATGTAACCAGATGCTCTCCACCAATCATAAGCGGAATTTTGTCATCTGCCAAAACAGTATCCACATACTCTTCAATCTGTCTTAGGGCCTCCTTCGGAGCACCAAATGGAAGTTCCAAATCTCCTCCATCATAAATCTGATAATCCATCAAATCCTTATCCTGATAAGGACTATAAGTCTCTAATCCAAAACTTTCATTGCGAATAGCCGAACTTGCGAATCTAGTTCCTGGACGATAGGATGTTGTACTGTCAAATGGTGCACCAAACATTACAACATCTGCATCTGTATATTCGCTTTCACAGCCAATAAATGTGTGTATATTTCTATCCATTAGTTCCTAATAACTCCTTTACATAGTTCGGAAGATAAAAACATCCTTTATGAAGATCCGTATTATAATAACGGGTCTCAATGCCAAGACGATTCCACTCTTCTTCTCTTAAATCCCTGATTGGGTCATATCTCTTTGACGCAAATCCAAACAGCCAGTGTCCTGATGGATAAGACGGAATATGACACTGATACACCGTACTCATGGGAAACACTGCTGTAATATGCTTGTGCGCTCTCTGCACACTCTGAGAATGCTCACTGTAAAATGGGCTTTCATGCTGATTGATTAAGATTCCATCTTCTCGCATTGCCTTATAGCAGTTTCCATAAAACTCTCTTGTAAACAATCCCTCTGCTGGTCCAAATGGGTCTGCACAGTCCACAATAATCAAGTCATATTCTTCATGATGAGAACGGACAAAACGTAGTCCCTCTTCATGGTAAATATGCACTCTTTCATTATTTAACTTACAAGCCGTCTTTGTGAAATGTTCTTTGCAGATATCAACCAAATCCCGATCCACCTCCACCATATCAATTCGTTCTATGGTGCTATATTTACAGAGTTCCCTGATCGTACCACCATCTCCAGCTCCAATAACCAGTACATCTTTTACATTTGGATGCACTGCCATAGAAACATGGGAAATCATTTCGTGATAGATAAACTCATCTTTTTCCGTAATCATAAGTTCTCCATCCAGAACCAGAACCCTTCCATACTCATACGTTTCTAAAATATCAATTCTCTGATACATGCTCTCATGGCTAACAATCTGCTTTTTTACTTTCATAGAAAGCTTTACGTCTTTCGTGTGTTTGTCACTGTACCAATATTCCATCACGACTCCTCCACAACACAAATATTTTCTATTTTCATATCCTGTGTTCCAGTCATAAAACAGCCTTTTTCTTTTGCATACATAATATAATTTACTACATCTTTCGTAATCAGTTCACCTGGTGCCAGAATTGGAATTCCTGGTGGATAACACATTACGAACTCTCCACATACATGGCCTTCACTTTTGGCAATTGGAAGAGAAACCTTCCGACTATAAAATGCCTGCTGAGGCCCCATAATAATATGTGGCTTAATGTATTCATGATCAAATAATCCCGCTTTATCTTTCTGGTGCAAGCGCTTAATTTCAGACAAGGCTGCAATGAGACGTTCGATCTCAATATTTCGATCACCAGCCGATATAATCGCAAGAATATTACCAATGTCACCAAACTCAATCTGGATGCCATAGTCATCTCGAAGCAGATCATAAACCTCGATTCCTGCTAATCCAATATCTCTTGTATGAACAGACAGTTTTGTAGCATCAAAACCGTAGACCATATCTCCGTCTATTAATTCTTCTCCAAAGGCATAGTAACCACCTAATTTATTGATTTCATCTCTTGCATAACTTGCAAAATCCAGAGTTTTCTTTACCATCTCTTTTCCGTTCAAATACATGTTCTTTCTTGCAATATCCAGAGAGGACAGTAACAGATAATTTCCGCTAGTTGTCTGTGTTAAATTAATAACCTGTCGAACATAGTCACTATTTACCTTTTCATTGGTCAGTAAAATAGAACTTTGAGTTAAAGAACCTCCTGTTTTATGCATACTGACTGCTGCCATATCGGCTCCAGCTTCCATTGCAGATACTGGTAAGTCATCGTTAAAATACAGATGGGTTCCATGAGCCTCGTCAGCTAATACAAGCATGTCGTGCTCATGAGCAAGCTTAACGATTTCACGTAAGTTGGAACAAATTCCATAATAAGTTGGATTATTAACGAGCACGGCTTTTGCATCTGGATTGGCTAGAATAGCCGCTTTCACATCTTCATACGACATCCCTAGTGGAATGCCTAACTTTTTATTAACACCTGGATTAACATAGACAGGCACTGCCCCACATACTACCATGGCATTAATGGCACTGCGATGGACATTACGAGGCATAATAATTTTCTCACCTCGCTTACAAGCTGTCATGACCATAGCCTGCACAGCAGATGTTGTCCCA
>CALFNR010000099.1:0-21229 GCA_937903005.1 uncultured Lachnoclostridium sp.
AAGTATTGGGTGATTGAGTCTAGTTTAATATCGGATTGGGACGAAGAATATACGTATCCCATTGTATCTACTTGTGCAGTTGTGTTTCTATGTATTATATACAGAATTGTAATTACAGCATATTGTATATGTCATGACATAAGACCAGAACTTTTAGGGACGGTTAACTTTGTGATAATTGTTTTATATAGCATTTTATCATTGCTATTGGTATTTAAACTTAGAGAACATCCACATTTTTATATGGAAAATGAAATGCTGATTCTGATACTGCTGATTGGACTTGTTGTGATTAATGCATTTGCGTTATCGTATGGCAGTAATACTACGCAGAATTCCATTCTGCGTTATAAGCTAAAGAAAGAGGAAGAAAAGAATAAAATTACATATGATTATTACAAGAATATGGAGAAAAATTATAGCAACTGTAGGAAGGTTTTGCATGATGTCAAAAATCATGTTCAGGTAATGGATGCATTGTATGCTAGCGGTCAGCTAGAAAATGCCACCGAATATGCAGGAACACTTGCAAAAGAGATAGATAATATATATCCAGAATGTTATTCTACACATAAAATTTTGAATATTATTTTGCATGACAAGAAAAAAAAGGCAGAAGAGTATCAGATAGACATGGAGTTTGAAGTAGAGGATGTCACACTTGATTTTTTATCTGATTATCACTTATCGACTATATTATGTAACCTATTTGATAATGCAATCATAGCTTGCACCAAATTACCAGAGGAAAAGAGAAGGATCACGTTCAAAATAAGGACAATAAATAGCTTTCTTGTAATGAAGATGGAAAATCCTATTGACCCCGAACGTGTAAAAGAGATGGAGCCAAAAAACATAATACACCGCATGAGATTTGGAACGGGCTTAGAGAACGTAAACAATGTAGTAACTGCAAATAAAGGAGAAATATCTACCGATATAAGTGATGAAATGTTTTGTATTTCCATAACGTTTGCTTTATAAACTGTGTTTTATGAAAAAAAACTGTATCTTATGTAGAAGCTATTGAAAAAAGATAACGTTGACAATATAATGAGATTATATTTAAAGAACAACAGTCGTGTAGAGATATCTTAGAATTGAGGGGTTCTATGTATTTTGTGTTTATCATTGCTCCGATAAAACAAAATTGTATATCAATATCGTTGTTGTTAGAAACAGTGTTTTATGATCTATTTGTAAAGCACTGTTTTTTTATTATATCAAATATTAAATGGTATTTCTTTTTTGGTCAGATGCATAATATGAATTCAAGTGAATTAAATGCCAGAGTAGATTATCTTCTAAAGACAGTAGGATTAGAAAAGGACAAAGATAAAAAGGTAAAAGCATTTAGCACAGGAATGAGAAAGAGAATATCTCTTGCTATAGCTATGGTTCACAATCCAGAAATCTTGTTTCTCGATGAACCTACATCAGGTTTAGATCCACAAAATGTAATCAATGTAATGTCAGTTATTCAGAAGCTTGCACAGGATAATGGAGTAACAGTATTTTTGTGCACACATCAATTAAGATACGCACAGGATTTATGCACCTTATATGGCTTTATTAAAAATGGCAATCTTCTTGGGACGGGAACATTTGAAGAACTGGCGAAAAGAAAAAATGCCTGTTTAAGAGTAAAGATTAAAGGTGCAAATATACCAAATATTTCAGGACTTCACAGAGAAGAAGAGTTTTATGTAAAAGATATAAGAAATGAACAGGAAGTGGGAAGTCTTATCCGAAATATCGTTAATGATGGTGGCGATATTTATGAGGTAATTCAAGATAGATGGTCTTTGGAACAACTTTACTTTAAATATGTGAATGAAAAATAAATTAAGAAAGAAGGAAAAGGAATGAAGGCAAATGAAAAGGCATTAATCCAAAAGGATATTCAGGAAATCGTAAAAGCAAAACGTGTGTTATTACCAGCCATTATAATACCAGTTATATTTGCAGTTATTACTCCAATTACGATTCTTATCATTGCTCATTTTGTAAAAAATGACCCAGCGGCATATGAAAAAATGGGACCGATACTGAAAAAAATGCCAGAATACAAACAATATGATCCATCTCAAATGATGATTAAAATGATGTTAGATTTCATGTTCCCAGGATATTTTATCATGATTCCTATTATGTGTTCAGGTGTAATTGGAGCAAGCAGTTTCGTAGGTGAACGCGAACATAAAACTATGGAATCCTTACTATATACACCAATTAACATGGAACAGCTTTTAAGATGTAAGATTCTTGGAGTTTTTATCCCTACATACATACTTACTGTTATTTCTTTTATCTTTATGGCAGTTATTTTTAATGTTGGAGGAATCATTTATTTTGATAAAATAATCTTTCCAGATTCCAAATGGATTTTAATATTACTCTGGGTTACTCCTATTATAAGTTTTTTATCGTTAACATTTACAGCAATCGTATCAGCAAAGTCAAAATCGTTTCAAGAAGCACAACAATTTAGTGGAATTCTGATTATACCTGTTGCAATGTTAATAGTAGTTCAAATGGCAGGTGCATTGATGTTTAGCAACTTGTTGGTATTTATAGCAGGATTGCTGTTACTAGTATTAGATTTTATACTGTTAAGAAAGGTATCAGAAAAATTTATTCCAGAAGAATTGGTGTAAGAATAAAATGAAGAAAGTTGTACATATAGGAGGAGAGCAAATGAAAAAAAATTATATCGGTATTGCATCAACATTTCATGATAGTGCAATCGCAGTTGTGAATGAATTCAATTAGGTGACTATACGGTGAGAGTGTTGCAACGAAAGTATTTCTCTTTGATGGACTTAGCAATCAGTCTGATATTGTATGCGTTGGAAGAGATGATTTCCTATATGGAATCAGAAAATATAATAAATTATAAATCTAACCTATGTATAACCTTTTAAAATGTGTTATAATAGTATGATGAAAATTAATAAGCAGAGAGAGATTACAATATGTTTAAGATATCAAAGGATTCAATTAAACGTTTAGCAACAGATGAAGCAACGTATTTCCGTGGACTGCGTTATTATAAAAACAATGCAGTATCCAATGTAACATGGTCAAAAGCGCATCAGCAGTACCGTGCAACAGTGAAAGGCAGCAATCAGTATATTGTTACAATCGAAGAAGGGAAAGAACCGAACAAGTTAAAATTTAATTGTAATTGTCCGGCCCATATTAAATATGATGGTGCCTGTAAGCATGTTGTTGCAGCATTATTGTTTATTGCGTCTTATATGGAGAGAAGTGAGACCAAAAAGCCAGAGAATGAAGAAGAAAAGAATTTATATCAGATAATTGAATATTTCAATAACCAATATAAAGCCCCTTTATTAGGAGAAACGTTTCATTTGGAAATTACGTTACACTTTCCGAGTATATTAAAAGGGAAAGATTCAAAGGTGTTCTTATCGTTACGTGCAGGAAGCGGAAGACTATACAAAGTTCAAAATGTGAAAAAGTTTTTACATTCCTATTCCGATGGAGAGAATATTGTACTTGGTAAAGAATTTAAATTTATTGCTGGAGAGAGCCGGTTTTCGAAGAGTTCTAAACCTGTGATTCAATACTTGCAAGAAATTTATGAAATACAAGAAGCACTTGGTAAAGTCTATTATAACAATTTGTTCAATAAGGCAGAAATGGCACTCACAAAAAATATGCTGTTTCATTTGCTTGGGTACATGGGAAAAGATGAATTCCAAATTGAAATAGGAGATGAATTATTTCAGGGAGTTACGCTTCAAAAGGAAAATCCTCCAATTGGTTTCCGCTTAGAATCGGATGAGGAATCCATTCAGATAGAGCTTCTTGACAATACGCCTGTAAAGCCATTATCAGAAGACGGAAGTCTTTTGCTGTATAACAATGTGTTATATATGCCAAGCAAAGAATTTATTGCCAATTACCTTCCTTTTTTCAATAGTATGAAAAAAAGCAAGGACGGACTGAATTTTCCAGGAGAGCTGAAAGATAAGTTTATTGATTCTGTTCTGCCAAGAATTCATGAAACAATGGAAATTAACGTACCAGAGAGTTTGAAAGATAAATATATTACGGAAGAACTGAAAATTCGAGTGTATCTTGATAAATATAAAAAGTATGTGAAAGCAACTTTAAAATTTCAGTATGGTGATTATGAAATTAATCCACTGTTAAATGATTTGCCAGCGGGAATCATTTTAGTACGACAAAAAGAAGCAGAAGAGGAATGTTTGGATTTCATGGATAGTCTTCATTTTGAACCCTATAAGGAATTCTTTTTGTTGAAAAAAGATGTGGATATTTTTGAATTCTTGACCAAGGATATTTACGTATTAAATGAAAAGTACGAAGTATTCCATTCGGATGAATTAAAGAATTTTAAAGTATCTGGAAACAGTACGATTCATACGTCCATTCATTTTAATGAGGATGTTAAACTGTTAGAAGTGAACGTTTCTTATGATGCAGTGCCAAAGGATGAGCTAAAGGCTTTCTTTGAGGCATTGAAACAGAAGAAAAAATATCACCGCTTAAAAGATGGAAGTTTTGTAAGTCTTAACGGAGCCAATGCGGAACAGGTAGCAGAACTGCTGGAACGTTTGGATGTAGAAGAACATCACATCGATGAGGAAGGCGGTATTGTGCTGCCAACGTATTCTGCCTTATATTTGGACAAGATTATTGATGAATTCGATGAGATAGAATATGAAAAATCGGCATCGTATGAGCATTTGCTGGAAGATATCTGTCAGCCCAAGCAAGTGGATATTGAGATTCCAGAACAGATTACAGCTCAGTTAAGACCGTATCAGGTAGTCGGTTATAAATGGCTTTATACCCTTGCACAGAATCAGCTAGGAGGAATCCTGGCAGATGATATGGGACTTGGTAAAACACTTCAAACCATTACCTATATTACTTCTTGTCTGGAACAAGAAAAAAAAGCTATGTTTTTAGTTGTGTCACCAACGTCATTGGTGTTTAACTGGCAGGAAGAGTTTGAAAAATTTGCTCCTCATGTGACAACTATGATTGTGGAAGGAACACCAGAAGAGAGAATGGAGCAGATATCGAATGCACCAGATTATCATGTTATCATTACATCTTATCCGTTAATTCGTAGAGATGCTGAGCATTATGTGAAGCATCAGTTTCATACAATGTTTATAGATGAAGCGCAATTTATAAAGAATCCTGGTTCACAGAATGCAAAATCAGTAAAGCAGATTCGTGCTAGTCACAAATTTGCCTTAACTGGAACACCGATAGAAAATTCGTTATCAGAACTTTGGTCATTATTTGACTTCATCATGCCAGATTATCTCTATAGTCATTCAAAGTTTGTGGAACGTTTTGAAAAACCTATTATGAAGGATGGAAGCAAAGAGGTGTTAGATGACCTTGGTAAGCATATTGAGCCATTTATTTTAAGACGTATGAAAAAGGAAGTATTAACGGAACTTCCAGATAAGATAGAAAGTAAAATGATGGCGGAAATGACTGCAGAACAGGAAAAAGTTTATCAGGCTTATCTTCAGAATATCAGACAGGAATTGACTGCTGAGATTAATAAAAATGGAGTGGAGAAGAGCAGAATGCAGATATTGGCTGCATTAACAAGGCTTCGCCAGATTTGCTGTCATCCATCTACTTTCCTTGAAAATTATGATGGAGAAAGTGGCAAATTAAAATTACTTATTCAGATTGTGAATGAAATACTAGAAAATGGACATAGGATCTTGATTTTTTCACAGTTTACGAGTATGTTAGAAATTATTGCAGAGGAATTAAAAAAGCAAGAAATTGATCATTTCTATTTATCAGGAAATACGAAGGTGCATGAGAGGAAAGATTATGTCACTCGATTTAATGATGGTGAAGGAAGTGTATTTTTGATTTCTCTAAAGGCTGGTGGAACAGGATTGAATCTTGTAGGGGCAGATGTTGTGATTCATTATGACCCTTGGTGGAATCCAGCGGTGGAAGAACAGGCAACAGATCGCGTATATCGTATTGGACAGAAGAAGTCAGTGCAGGTTATAAGACTGTTGACTAAGAATACAATTGAGGAAAAGATTGATAAGTTGCAAAAGAGGAAGAAGGAACTGTCAGATACAGTGATAAAATCAAAGGAAGTATTTATTAATCAGCTTAGTAGAGAAGAATTGGAGGAATTGTTTTTATGAGACGGATTTTATTCATTGTAAATCCGAAATCAGGGAAAGCAAATATCAAGAATAGCTTACTTGGGATTGTTGATATTTTTACAAAATATGAGTGTTTAACAACTGTGCATGTTACGCAACGTGCAAAAGAGGCAACAGAAGTAGTAGAAAAGATGGGGGCAGACTTTGATATCATTGTTTGTTCAGGTGGTGATGGAACCCTAGATGAAGTAGTTTCTGGGGTAATGGAACTAAACAAAAAGATACCAATTGGATATATTCCTTCTGGAAGTACCAATGACTTTGCAAAAAGCATGGGAATCTCATCGGATAACCTGGAAGCTGCAGCGACAGTTATGGAGGGCAGTGAATTTTACTGTGATGTAGGTTTTTTCAATGAGTCCTACTTTACCTATGTTGCTGCTTTTGGTGCTTTCACGGAAGTATCGTATTCCACACCACAACAGCAAAAAAATATGCTAGGGCATATGGCATATCTGTTACAAGGTGCAAAAAGTTTAGCATCCATTAAGTCCTATCAGGTGAAAATATCTTGTGTGGAAGCAGAAAATAGGCAGGAACTTATGATTGAAGATGAGATAATTCTTGGAATGGTTACAAACTCTTTATCTGTAGCGGGAATGAAGAGATACAAGGAAGAAGAAGTTTTGTTTGATGATGGCTTGTTTGAAGTAATCTTTATAAAGAAGCCAAAGAATATGATTGAATTAAATGCGATACTTGGCTCATTGTTGTTAAATGACTATAATACGGAATATATGTATTCATTTAAGACGGCTGAATTGACGGTAGAAAGTGAAGACGAAATCAACTGGACACTGGATGGAGAATTTGGTGGAAGTGTTAAGAAAGCTGAAATTCAGAATATAAAGACAGGTTTTTCGATATATCGAAATATGGGTCTAGATAAAATATAATACTTTGTGACAGTTTAAATGTTTCCCCATAAGTAGTGAATCTACTTATGGGGATTTTTAGATTACATTTTGTCATTGCGCTGATTTTGGCAGACAAGCTATTACCTATAAGATGTAGGAAGCCTATATTCTTTATATGTATGATAGAGATACATTTTGTGCATAGAATTTGACGAAGCGGATTGTGAAATATATACTATAAAGTGATGAATTATATATAATTTACTGTGAGAATTGAAAGGAGAAGATAATGGAGAATAAAGTATTAGGGGTAATTAAGAACAATTTAGAAGATGAAAATATGTTAGTTATTACTGAAAGCAGATTTTCCGAAGATTTGGGATTAAACTCGTATCAATTTATTTCCTTAATTTCTGATTTGGAAGATGAGCTGGGAATTGAGATGGAGGAAAATGAGATTTTAAAAATTAGAACGGTTGGACAATTGATTGAATACGTACAAAACTGTTGTACAGAATAGGAGGGAAAGATGGAGCAGGAAAGTATCAGTCAGGTGCGAGATTTGGTAAATCAGGCAGCAAGATGTTATGGGGAAAGGATCTTTTTAAGATATTTGGAAAAAAAGGAAATAAGGGAAATAAGGGAAAAGACGTTTCAGGAAGTAAAAGAAGAGAGTAGTGCAATTGGACAGTTACTACTATCAGAATTTCCGAAAAGAAGGGTTCATTGTGGAATCATCGGGAGAACAAGCTGTGAATACATAGAAGCATATTTAGGAACAGTGATGAGTGGGAATGTAATAGTACCCCTGGATGCAAAACTGCCTCTTACAGATGCTTGTACACTGCTAAATCAAGCAGATTGTGAGGTACTGTTTTATGATAATAATAGGATGGAATTTTTGCCAGAGATAAAAAAGCTTTGTCCTCAGATTAACTGTTTTATTGAGTTAGAAAGCAGTGCTTTGAAAAATCGGATTGGAAAACTGAGCCAGAGTTTCTCGGGTGAACTGGCTAGTCAATTGAATGAAAGGGATTTGGCAGCGGTTTTTTTTACCTCAGGAACAACGGGAAGAAACAAAGGTGTTATGATTACACATCACATGATTGTTGTGAATGCATTTGCAAAAGAATATAGACACAGTGAAAAGGATGTCATTTTGAGTCTGCTGCCTATCCATCATATGTATTGTGTAATGCTTGATTTGTTTATTTCTATCAGAAGTGGAAACAAGCTTTGTATCAATGATGCTATGATTCACTTATCAAAAAATATACGCAGGTTTCAGCCAACAAAGATGATGATGGTACCAGTTATCATAGAAGAGTATTATAAAAAATTAAAAAGAGAAGAGAAAGTAAATACAGGTACGCTTGATGAGATAAAAGAAAAAATCTTTGGAAAGAATCTGAACTTTATATATAGTGGTGGTGCTAAGTTAAATACCGAGCTGGTGCGTGGGTATGAGCGGTTTGGAATTACCATTGGGGAAAGTTATGGCATGACAGAATGTTTTCTCATAAGTACAGGTACAAGAGAACAGATATGGAGTGGAAGTGTTGGCATACCGATAGGGGGTATGAATGTTCGGATAGCACCAGATGGTGAAATCTGTTTGAAAGGCGATTCGGTTATGATCGGCTATTATAATAATCCAGAGCAAACCCAACAGGTATTGAATCCAGAAGGATGGTTTGCGACTGGAGATCTTGGCTGCTTTGGGCAAGATGGAACTTTACATATTACAGGACGAAAGAAAAATCTTATTATTTTGAATAATGGTGAAAATATAGTGCCAGAAGAAATTGAGCTGAAATTTAAAAAGGAAGAAGTGGTGGAAGAAGTAGTCATTACATCTTTTGAGAATTCGAAGCTGGCAGCTGTGATTTATCCGAATTTGGAATGGTGCAGGCAAAATGAGATTGATGCTGTCTATGAACAGTTACAATCGGTAACTGAAAGGATAAATGAAAGTTTGCCATCATTTAAGAGAATACAAAAGATTGTAATGCGTGATAAAGAATTTCCTAAGACAGCATCAGGGAAAATTATCCGTAATCAAGAGTATTGTTAAAAGGGGATGTAAAAATGTACTATCGATTAACTAGACCGCAGCAAGCAATATATGAAATAGAACAGTTCGGAACAAGTGAGATGGTGAGTAATGCATTCTATTCCCTGCTAAAAGGGCAGATTCCAGAGAAAATACTGGAACAGGTGCTACAGAATATGGTGCTTGAAAATGACGTGTTTCATATCAGAATACATAGGGAAAATGGAGAAATCTATCAGAAATTTGAGTATCAGCCAGTGAAGATACCCGTTCTGTCATTTTCGAAAAAAGAAGAGTTTGATGCATGGGCTTTGGCAGAACGAAAGAAGGCAGTTTGTTTGCCAGATCAGTTATTTCGTCTAACAGGAATTATGGTAGAGGATTCTTTTGGTTATTTTGCAGTGGTGCACCATATCCTATCGGATGGCTATAGCATGAATGTCCTGTTAGAGCAGTTTCAAAAACATTATCAACAGTATCAAGACACAGGAGTAGTGACAAAGAGTACGGTGCCGTCTTTTCAGGAATATTTAAAGAAAGAGGAAGCGTATTATTCTAGTAAACGGTATCAGTCAGATGTTGAATATTGGAAAGGACAGTTGATTCATGGGGAAGACAGCGTAAAGCTTACGGGGAAAATTCCGTTGGGAATGAAAGCAGGTCGAGAAACGTTTATAATTCCTGCTCATGTGGTACAAAAAGTTGATAAATTTTGTGATTTGTATTCGGTTACACGTTATCCAGTTTTTTTGACTTCCTTGGCTTATTATTTAACACATGTTTCTTCAAAGGATTCTGTTAATATTGGAACGTCTGTTTTAAATCGCAATGGAAAAGCAGAAAATCATATGGTGGCAATGCTTGTAAATACTTGTTTTTTGAATCTGTCACCCGACTTGGAAAAGGGGATGGCGATAAACTGTACCGAGACAGCCAGTAAAATAATGAAAATGTTTCGCCACCAGAGACTGCATTATAGTGAAGTTCGAAAACTGGCAAATGAGGCTGGCTTGAGTCAGAGTAAGTTTTTTGATATATCGTTTACGTATCATCCAATGGACTCCAATCTTAAGTTTGGAAGTATGCACTGGTACCCTTGTACGGAAAGTGTTGAGGGACTAAACATCCATGTGTTTGAACAGATGGATAAAAGTGTTCATGTTTATTATGATTATCAGAAATCACTGTATTCTTCTTGGGAGATGAAACAGCTTCATGCCCATTTAATTGGGATACTTAAATCTTCCATAAAGGAGCCAGAAGCACCACTAAAGGATTTGTGCTTCGTAGATAGAGAAGAGGAAAATGAACTTATTCATATGGAAACAGGTCTAAGTGTTCCAGTTAAATCCCAGACAATACAGGAACGTATAGAGCAAAAGGTAAGTCTGTTTCCAGATATGGAGATATTAGAGTGTGAGGGAGAAGTGTATACCTACTTAAGCTGGAACAGGCGTGTCAATCAGTTTGCAAACTATTTGCTCAAGCTGGGCGTACAGAAAGAAGACAGGATTGCTGTCTTAGTACCAAAAAAATCAGAACGCTACATAGTGCTTTATGGCATCTTAAAGGCAGGAGCCGCCTTTGTTCCAATTGCTCCAGAATACCCAGCGGAACGAATTCGTTTTATCATAGAAGACAGTGGCGCGAAATACCTAGTAATGACAAAGGAGTGCTGCAGGGGTCGAGAAATTCCAGAGCAATGTAAGCAGATTATTTATCAAGGCGAGGAGTATCGCCATGAATCATTGGAAAATCCGAAAGTTTCTGCAACACCAGAACAGCTTGCATACATGATTTATACATCAGGTACAACAGGAAGACCAAAAGGAGTTATGGTAGAACAGAAAGGTGTACTGAATCTGGCTGATTATTTTGAAAGAAGTTTACATATAACAAAGGAAGATGCAATTCTACAATTTGCTAATTATGTCTTTGACGGTTCCATATGGGAAATGACAATGGGATTTCTTTGTGGTGCAAAATTGTGTGCCATTTCAGATGAGGCGATTCGTCAGGAATCTAAATTTAAAAATTATATCATGGAGCAGAAGGTCACAGTAATGGCATTACCAGTACCTTATTTTGAACAGCTTGATGTAAGCGGTCTTGCACTCAGAACAATCATAACAGCAGGTTCAGCCTGTTCGAAAGGAGTTGTCGAAAAGGCACTTAGTTGTGCAGACACCTATGTCAATTCCTATGGTCCAACGGAGGCAACTGTAGCAGCAACACATTGGGAAATTCATCGAGGTGAATGTATTCCAGAAAGTATACCGATTGGAAGGCCCATTCAGAATGTCAAGGTAAGTATACGTAACAAACAGGGAAAACGTTGTGGTTTCACTGTATTTGGTGAATTATGTATTGCTGGAGCAGGAGTGGCAAGAGGATATCGTAACTTAGATGAAAAGAACGGTCAAAGTTTTCAGATAGAAGATGAAGTGACATGGTACCATACAGGAGACTTAGCAAGATGGCAGGAGGATGGTACCCTTGAATATCTAGGAAGAGTGGATGAGCAAGTTAAAATTCGCGGTTTTCGGGTGGAACTTTCTGAAATTACGATGCTGCTGAAAAAGGAAGAGGGGGTCTTAGATGGGTGTGTTGTAGTAAAAAATCATAATGGAAACGATAGCATGTTATGCGCTTATGTGACGGGAAGCCAAAAACTTGATACAGACAGAATGACACAGAATCTGAAGAAATTTCTTCCCGATTATATGGTGCCAGATGCGATTGTCTGGATGGAGCATTTTCCTTTGACAGTTAACGGAAAGATTGATAAAAGGGCATTGCCAGATCCTGAATTAGCGTCTAAAACGGAATATGAAGAGCCTAAAACTCAGTTGGAAAAGCAAATATGCACATTGTTTGAGCAGGTACTGGGAAGAAAAAAAATAGGGCGCAAGGATCATTTCTTTGAAAATGGTGGACATAGTCTTCTGGCGATCCGATTACTTAACTTACTAGAAGATTGTCTGCATATTTCAGTTTCTTATAAAGAATTCGTGGATAACCAGACACCAGAGGAATTAGCACTTTTATGCGATGGAAGGAAAAGTATTCAAAAAGAGGTGCTAGATAAGGCAGAGGAGAAATTGACTTATCCCATGGCTTCCAATCAGAAGAGAATGTTTGTGCTCAATCAGCTTCCAGATTCGGGCATAGCGTATAATGCACCAACCGTCTGGAAGGTGAATGGTGATTTAAATTGTGAGCAATTAAAAGAGGCACTAATACAGGTTATCAGACGGCATGAAATTTTGCGCACTAAAATGTTTGTAGAAAATGGACAGTTCTTACAGCAGATTTCCAATGAAGCACTGATTTTATTCCAAGTGATAGAGGACGCTAAAGAAATGTCACTAGAACAGATACTTACGTTAGGTGTGAAAAAAATCGATTTAGAAAAAGGACCTCTGGTTCAAGTTACCGTTGTAAAGCAGAAAGAAAAACAATTTATCATTGTGTTAAATCTGAATCATGCGGTGGCGGATGGACGTTCCATTGAAATATTCAAGCAGGAATTATTTGCACTTTACGAAGGAAAGCAGTTAGCACCAGTTCAATTTCAGTATAAGGATTACAGTGAATGGGAAGCGAGACATTCCTATAAGCAGGCGGAGAAATTCTGGAAGAAACAATTAGCAGGAAAACTTCCAGTGCTTGATTTTGTGCTGGATGCACCTAGGGGCAAGGAGCGGAGTTTTCAAGGGGCGGCTGTTCGTTTGCCGATCCAGTTGAAACAATTAGATGTTTTCTGTCAGTCGGTTCAATGTACAGAATATCAGTTTTTCTTATCTACACTTATGATACTGTTAGGAAAGTTCTCAAGGCAGGAAGATATTCTGATTGGGACACCAGTTCTTGGAAGAAAGAATCAGCAATTCATGGACATTATGGGGATGTTTGTGAATACCATATTGATGCGTGGATTTCCGAAAAAAGAGAAAACATTTCATAAGTTCTTAGAGGAAATGATTCTTTTTTGTAGTGATGCATATGAATATCAGGACTATCCACTGGAAGAATTGTTAAAAGTGATTCCGTTCGAAAAGGATACATCCAGAAATCCTTTGTTTGATGTAATGTTTGTGTATGAACATGAGGATGGAGAAGAACAGACGATTCCGGGACTGGATATGAGAGAAGTTCCACTAAATAGTACCATAGCAAAGTTTGATATGACCTTTACGGTACAGCAAAAAGGCAGTGAGCTAAGTTTGGCTGTTGAATATGCAACAGCACTGTTCAAAAAAGAAACGATGGAAGCGGTTCTTGGGTATTGGAAAAATCTTATGGAGGAAGTAATTCGATGTCCTAAAGTCAAAATTGGTGATATATTGCTGCTTGAGGCAAAAGAGGAAAACAAGGAAGAAGAAAGAGTTCCTTTTGAACGAAGGACAGTAGTGGAGCAGTTTGAGTCTGTTGCATGTGCATTTCCAGATCGTGTGGCAGTTTCATTTGCAGATGCAGAACTGAGCTATCAAGAATTTAACGAAAAAGCAAATCAGATTGCACATCACCTATCCAAACTGGGAGTTGGCAGAAATGATTTCGTTGTTCTGTTTAGTGAACGTTGTCTGGAACTGTTACCAGCACTCTATGGAATCTTAAAGTGCGGGGCGGCATATGTTCCGCTAGATGCAAAACAGCCAGCATTACGCCTTCAGGAAATATTGACTGACTGTAAACCAAAAGCGGTTATAGCAGGATTGGAAGGCTGCAAAGTCCAGGTGAACTGTCCTGTTATAAGTTTAAAGGATGAAACGTTATTGCTGGAAGAGAGGGATAACTTAGGAATTGTAAATGAACCAGAAGATCTGTGCTATATGATTTATACATCTGGAACAACAGGAAAACCAAAAGGTGTTATGATTCAACATAAGAATCTGGAAAATTTTATCCGTACAGATGGAAGAAACCAGTTCCAAAGAGCCATTGCTAAGAAGTGTGACTGTGTTTATATGACTAATTCCATTATCTTTGATATTACGGTTCAGGAAATGGAACTTCCACTATCGTATGGATTGACAGTTGTTCTATCCGAAAACGAATTGATAGAATTTACTGAGGAAAAGAAAGAACAGTTGTTACGGTATGGAAAACCAGGGTTTGTTATGACGCCGTCTAAGCTTTCGGCATATCTGGAAAGCAAAGCATTTTTAGAGGTTTTGCCACATGCCGCAGTTATTATGGTTGGAGCAGAACGATTTGCACCTGAATTATTTAGAACCCTTAGAACACATAGTAATGCAGATATTTTCAATGGGTATGGTCCAACGGAGACAACTTGTGGGATCAGCTATTACTTGTGTACGGAGTATAAAGAAAATATGCCGATTGGAACTGTTTTGGAAGGAAACGAGGCATTTATTCTAAATGGTTCTGTAAGAAATCCAGTACTTGTTCCAGGTGAACTTTGTATTGCAGGAGAAAATGTGTCCAAAGGCTATTATGAGGATGAAGAGAAGACAGCAGCATCGTTTGAAAAAAATCCTTTTGGTAAGGGAGTTCTGTATCATACAGGTGACCTTGCAAGGTTTTTAAGTGATGGAAACTTGGAATATCTGGGACGCATGGACCAGCAGGTGAAAATTAGAGGTTTTCGTATTGAAACAGCCGAAATCGAAAGGAGAATCTGTTCCATTGAAGGTATCCAAAGAGCCGCTGTAATCGTCGTAGAAAAAGAGCCTGACCATAAGGTGTTATGGGCATATTATTGTGCTCCCAACACAATAGCACCAGAATATGTGAAAGAAGAACTAGAACAAATACTTCCAGAGTATATGATTCCAACAGGGCTTATGCAGATTCCAGAATTGCCGATGGGGGCAACAGGAAAACTGGATCAAAAAGCACTTCCTGAAATTGTCATAGAGCAGACTGCTCGTTATGTGAAACCAGAAACAGAAGCAGAGAAAAAACTTTGTCAATGTATATGTGAAGTTTTAAAGATAGAAAAGGCTGGGTTAGAAGATAGTTTTTATCAATTGGGAGGAGATTCCATAAAGGCAATCCGTATTGTGTCAAAACTTCGAGAGTGTGGATATACCGTACCGTTAGCAGAATTTTTAAAGGCGGCTGATATTGGTAAGCTTGCACGAAAAGTAGTCATACTGAACGAAACAAGTGATCAGTCTGAGGTGACGGGAGTGGTACCACTCACGCCTATTCAGCAAAACTTCTTCCAATGGAAGCTAGAGGAGCCTAATCATTTTAATCAGGCAATGCTTCTCAAAATGGGTATGAGGTATGAAGAAGGGATACTAAGGAAAGCACTTGAAGCATTATGTGTCCATCATGACATGCTTCGGGCAGTGTACTTGAATGGAGAACAGCGTATCCTTTCCGTCGAAGAATGTGTCGGATATGAACTGAAGCAGTTAGAACTGTTAGTGGGGCAGGATGTGAAAGCACAGATTGAGGAAGATACTAGGGCAGCACAGAAAAGTATTTCATTAGAAAGCGGGCCAATGCTTCAGGTGAGGGTATGGAAGACAGTGGAGGACACCTATGTACTTCTCATTATCCACCACCTTGTAGTAGATCAAGTATCATGGCAAATCTTATTGGAAGATTTGAATACGGCATATATGCAGGCCTTTCAGAATGTTAAAGTGTCACTCCCTAAAAAAACCATATCTTATAAACAGTGGTCTTTGGCACTGCAGGAATACTTGAATTCAGATACATTAAGAAAAGAAGAAAATTACTGGAATCACATATATGAAGAGAGCAGGAATCTTTCGGGGCTGGAATCTAAGATACACAGAAGAGAGCAAAGCTTTGAAGAGCGTTATGGTGCAATTACCTTGATATTTTCTAAGACAGATACCAATGACTTAAAAAATGCAGGCGGTGCATACAATATGGATATAAGTGAAGTACTGCTGACTGCGTATGCTCTTTCACTGGAAGAATGGACAGGAGAACAGGCTTTCCTTGTATTCATGGAGGGACATGGAAGAGAACCAATTCACAAACCAGTTTCTGCCTTGCGTACAGTGGGCTGGTTTACAAGTGTATATCCAGTTCTGTTAACAAAAACAGCAGACTATAAAAAGGCATTAATTGATACGAAAGAAACAGTGCGTAGTATACCAAACCATGGAATGGGATTTAATGTGCTTCGTCAGAAAGAAGGCAGCACATTAAATGAGATTCCAATAGAAGTATCCTTTAATTATCTTGGAGAAATTCAAGATGAACAATTGGATGGAGCGTTTGTTCTTGCAGATATGGAGCCGGTAGAAACAGTTTCTCGTAAAAATAAGTATGAACAGACCTTGATGTTGAATGGAAGAATATACAGAGAACAGCTTGTTCTGGAAATTTCATATGACCGTGTGGAATTAGAGGATGAGAAGGTAAGATGTTATACAGAAATGTTAGAGGATAAAATAAGAGATGTTATGAGTTTTTGTCAGAAACAGGAAGAAGTTGTGAAAACAGTGTCAGATTATCATGCAAAAGATCTGACAGAGGATGTATTAGACGAACTTATGGATATGTTTTAAAGGAGTGCGAAAGAGTATGGCCAATAATATTGAAGCAATATATGCTTTAACACCTATGCAGGAAGGCATGTACTATTATGAAAAACTAAACGGGGAAAAGAATGGAGAGTACTTTTTACAGGGAACGTTAAAGTTACAGGGAGAGATTCAGATTGAGCATGCAAAGGAAAGTGTCGCATTGCTAGGCTTGCGTCATGAGGTGCTTCGTACAGCAGTTGTTATGCCTAAAAAGGGATTAAAACCGTGGCAGTTAATCATAAAGAATCGAGAACTAGAAACAAGAGAACTGGATTTATCCATGCTATCCCAAAAGGAAAGGGAACGAAGCTTAAAAGCTTTGAAAGAAGAAGATATTAAGAGAGGATTTCAGTTAGAACAGGATAGTCTGATTCGTTTTCGTTTTGTAAAAATGGATAATCAATGTGTTTATATGCTTTGGAGCATGCATCATATCATAGTAGATGGATGGTGTCTTTCTTTGCTATTACAGGATTTCAGCCGTTTTTATTCCTCCCTTTGCCAAGGCGTCAGTAAGGAAGAGTTAAAAAGAGAAATAGAGACAGAATGTCACAGTGCAGCTCACTATCAAGAATATATTAACTGGTTAGAAGAATCGGATAAAGAAGCAGGAATGAAATACTGGAATACGTTATTAGATGGATTTCAAGAAATAACAGGTATCGAACCAGTGTATGAAAAGAAAGAAAATTTCGAAAAAAAGGTTGGAGAATTAAGATTCACTTTTTCAGAAGACGTTTCAAATCAGATGACACAATTCTTTAAACAGCATAATCTGACTGGCAGTCATTTCTTTGAAACCGCTTGGAGTATTCTGCTTTCCAGGTATAATCATATGAATGATGTTGTGTTTGGTAAAGTGGTTTCAGGAAGAAATGTTCCAATTGGAGGAATCGAAAATACAGTAGGCTTGTTTATACATACAATTCCAGTCCGTATTCAACTGGAATCAAATACAACGTTTTTGGAACTAGCCAGAATGCTTCAGAAACAGTCGGCTGAATCCTTGCAGTATGATACCGTATCCCTTGCAGATATGCAAAAACAATGTAATAATGGGAATCCACTATTTGACCACATTTTTGCTTATGAAAACTACTATCAGGGGGAAGAGCAGGCAGTTGGAATCGATAACGTGGCTATGGAATGGGTGGATTATCGCGAACAGACCAATTATAATCTTTCGTTAAGTGTTGCAGAAGGAAAGGAGTTTTTGCTGAAATTTCTTTATGACCCATCCATTTACGAAGAAGAAGAACTTCTGCTGCTGGCAAGAAGAATGGAACAGCTCGTCAAAGAGGTTCTGCTTCAGGAAAAAAATAATTGGGATGAACTGGAACTGCTGCTTCCAGAAGAAAGAGAAAAAATGAAACAGTGGAATCAGACTGCGGTTCCATATGAGAAAGAGTGTACGTTGCCAGAACTGTTTGAACGACAGGTGAAGAACACTCCTAATCAGATTGCAGTTCGATGGAAGGATGAGGTACTAACTTACCAGCAGTTAAATGAACAGGCGAACCATCTTGCCAGAGGGTTAAGAAGCCATGGAGTTGGTGCAGGAGATACTGTGATTCTTGCAGGAGATAAACAGGTGTCCTTATACGTTGGAGTGTGGGGAATTTTAAAGGCTGGCGCAAGCTATGTACCAGTTGATGTGGCATATCCAGAGGACAGAATTCGCTTTATAGAGGAGGACGCTGTACCGAAAGCAGTTTTAACAAATGTTTCATTTTCTATCGCGCCGCCTGACTGTCCTGTATTATCCATCTCAGAAACAGTAGCGCAAGAAGACAATGGGGAAAATCTGCCTATTATCAATACAAAAGATGATATTGCCTACATCATTTATACATCAGGAACAACGGGGACTCCAAAAGGAGTTATGATTCCACATCTTGGGGTTCTTAATATGGCTGCATATTTAAAAGAGCTCTATCAGGTACAAAAAGATGATGTAGTACTGCAGTTTGCCAATACCGTCTTTGATGCTTCGATTTGGGAAATGACACTTGCCTGGTTAACAGGTGCAGGTGCGTCCCTTTTAGCAGTGCCAAAAGAAATCATAAGCAGTGTTTCCGATTTTGAAGATTATATTAGGAAATACAAAAGTACTCTTACATTGCTTCCACCACCATTTTATTCCCAAGTGAAGCCACAAGGCATTCGAATCATGACAACGGGAGGAACGGCAGCCAGCTTGGAACTTGCCAAGAAAGCACTGAGTGAATCTTCTGGATATGTAAATGCGTATGGACCAACAGAAGGTACAGTTCTGTGTACTTACTGGCAGGCAAAAAAGGGGGAAACCATTCCTCGAAGAATACCAATAGGAAAACCAGTTGCCAACATGCAGGTATATATTACCAATGGTGAAAAGCTTTGTGGAGTTGGTATGACAGGAGAGATTTGTATCGCTGGAGATGGACTTGCGAAAGGATATCGTAATCTTAAAGAGCTTACTAATGAGAAGTTTGTGAAGAATCCATTTGGAGAGGGTATACTCTATCATACAGGTGATTTGGGACGCTGGCTTCCGGACGGAAACATTGACTATGTTGGAAGACTGGACGAGCAGGTTAAAGTTCGTGGTTTCCGTATTGAATTAGGTGAAATAGAGAGCTGTATCAGAGCGTTAGACTGTATAGAGGATGTTACAGTGGTTATCTGGAAAGACCAGCAGGAAGAGGCCTATTTAACTGCTTACGTAGTATCGGCTGAAAGTGAAGTGGAAGTATTTGTTAAGAATGCACTACAACAGAAACTTCCAAATTATATGGTTCCGTCTTACGTTATGCCGATTTCCCTGATTCCATTGACGGCTTCTGGAAAAGTGAATAAAAAAGCACTTCCAAAACCTCATGGAAAGAAGAAAAAATATGTGGCTCCAGTTACCGAGGCAGAGAAACAACTGGCAGCTTTGTTTGAGGAAATATTAGAAGTGGAAAAAATCGGAATAGAAGATGATTTCTTTGAACTAGGTGGACACAGTCTAAAAGCAACAAGACTTATGAATCGGATTGAGGCCGTTATGGGCATTAAACTGCCATTAAAAACAGTATTAGAACATGCCAGTGTACAGGAAATGAGCAGACTTTTAGAACAGGAGAAAACTTCTAAAATTGAGATGATTCCAAAGGCTGAAGAGAAGGAATTATATGAAATGTCATCTGCACAGAAACGCTGTTATATGGTAGCAAAGATGGACGAAACACAAGTTGCGTATAACGTACCTGTTTATATAGAATTAAAAGGCACTGTCTCCAAAGAACGCCTAGAACAGGCAATTAACCAGCTTATAAAGCGCCATGAAGCATTTCGTACCAGCTACATAGAAGATGAAACAGGGCTTTATCAGAAGATAGAGAAGGATGTTTCCCTTGTGATAGAAGAAAGAGACAGCAGTTCTTCTGTTGATGAATTTATTAAGCCATTTGATTTACAAAGAGCACCTTTGATTCATGCAGGATTATGGAAGAGGGCAGAACAGAACTATCTGCTTGTACTGGATATGCATCATAGCATTGTGGATGGAGTCTCCATGGCTGTCATTCTGGATGAACTAGTGAAATGCTATGACAAAGAAGAACTTGAACCAGTTGTATATCAGTATAAAGATTACAGTGAGTGGATGAAAACAAAAGATTTTAGTGCACAGAAGTCATACTGGCTGTCACAGTATGGAGAGCATGTAGAAGTACTAAATCTTCCTCTAGACTATAAACGTCCTGCAATTCAGAGTTTTCGTGGAAAACGTATTACCAGAAATATGGATGCAGAGTTTGCAAAGAAGGTTGAAGAATTTATTAGTCAGACAAAAGCAACTGAGTTTATGGTATTTTTGGCCGGAGCCATGGTTTTACTTGGAAAATATGCGAGGCAGGAAGAAATCATTATCGGAACACCAATCGCAGGGCGAGTACAGAAAAGTTTTGAAAAGACAGTTGGTATGTTTGTGAATACACTTGCCATAAAGGGAAATGTAACTGGTGATGAGCCATTTAGCAAGTTCTTAGAAGAAGTAAAAGAAACTTGTCTGAATGCTTATGAAAATCAGGAATATCCATTTGAAGATTTAGCGGAAGCTGCGGCTGTGAACAGGGATATATCCAGAAATCCGCTGTTTGATGTAATGTTTGTGATGGAAAATGGAGAATCCACAGAACTTGAGGGCAAAGAATGGACTTTATCTGTGATAGAGAACGAAAGTAATATCTCTAAGTTTGATTTAACCTTTCATGTTATGAAGGAAAATGGTTCCTATCAGCTTGGTATTGAATATGCATGTGATTTATTTGAACACCAAACTATAGATGCAATGCTTTGGCATTATTGCATCTTGATGGAAGAAATCATGAAAAACCCATATCAGCTTCTTAAGGATATTGTGATGACAAGTGAAACAGAGAGAAATGAGCTTATCTGCAGCCAGACAGTAAAAGATGTTACGTGGCCAGTTAATCTTACCGTTTCTGAAGCCTTAGAGAAGATAGTAAGCCAGTATCCAGAACGGATTGCGGTATCATTTGAAGGTGGGACGGTCACTTATGGGTATCTGAATCAGAG
>CALFNR010000100.1:0-28722 GCA_937903005.1 uncultured Lachnoclostridium sp.
GTTATCAGATTTGTATCATGGTATAGCAGATGGGTATTCCTGTACGCTCATAACCAAACAGTTTATGGATTTATATGAGGGGAAAGACATCAAGATTAAAAGCCGGACCTGTCAGGAATGCGTAGAAATACAGCAATCGTATTTTGCAACGCCTGAGTATGAGGGGGGAATAAAGTACTGGAAATCTGAACTTACAGGACAAGATTATGGAATCGTCTATCCGCTTGATTATCAGAGAACAGAAAAAAATGATCATATGGGAAATGGAATCCGGGAAACAGTAAATCATCAGACTTTAGTAGCCCTAAGAAAGCTTGCAAAGGATATGAAATGTACGTTGTATCATGTGCTTTATGGAACATTTGCAATGCTTCTATTTAAAGCTGCAAAGAAAAAAGAATTTGTAATTGGTACGCCAATTATTACTCGCGGCATAGACTTGTCAGAGACAGTTGGTTATCTAACCAACACTGTTGTGATAAAAAATAAGATAGAAGACTCGTGGACGCTGGAAAAATATTTGGAAGAAACTAAGATTCGCTGTGCTCAAAGCGTTGCATATAATAAGATTCCTTTTACTGATGTTGTTTCTCTGTGTGAAGATGATTTACGTGAAAATCGAAACCCTATATTCGACACCATGTTTGTTTATGAAAATGGAGAGGAACGAGTAAATCATATTGCAGACTTAGGGTGTGAAAGTGTAGAAATTCCAGTTACCCAATCGTTCTTTGATCTGAGTTTCGAAGTAATTGAAGAACATAAGAAACTGGAAATCTGTGTGTCTTATAAAACGAGTCTTTATAAGGAACAAACAGTTCAAAAGATTGTTAGGTATTATAAACAGCTTTTGAAGGAAATTCTTCAGCATCCAGAAGAAAAAGTTTCATACTTTTTGACTGACCATGAAGAAGAGTGGAACAAATTAAGAAGGCAGCAGGAGGCATGGAAACAAACTTTACAGCAGACAGAGGATAAAAAACAGGAAAATCAAGTCGTGGTAAGTTCATACAGAGGCAATACTAAGCTGGAAGAGGAGTTAATTCAGTATTGGAAGGAAAATCTGCACTTACAAGATATCGATATCCATGAAAACTTCTTTGACCTTGGAGGACGCTCAATAGATGCTATGAATCTGATTGACAAGCTGAAAGAAAAGTATGCAGTGAGCATTATGGATTTGTTTAAATATCCAACTATTGAACTCCTTGCAAAGAAAATGAGTGGTGAAGAGGTTGGTCAGCCTGATAAAAAAGCAGAAGCAGTTAAGAAATCTAAAGATGCTAGACATTTGGATGCATCGGGGCAGATGCCAATTGCAATTATTGGGATGGCAGGAAAATTTCCTAAGAGCAGGAATGTGTCTGAATTCTGGGATAATTTAGTTAAGGAGAAGGAGTGTATACAGTTCTTAAGTAAAGAAGAACTGTTAGAAGAAGGCCTTGGTGAAGAAGAAATAGAAGAAAAGAATTATGTTAATGCAAAAGGTGTTCTGGAGGATGCAGAATGTTTTGATGCTGCCTTTTTTGAGTATTCCCCTAAGGAAGCAGAGAAAATGGATCCACAAATCAGAATCTTTCATGAATGTGCATGGAATGCATTGGAAGATGCGGGATATACGCCAGGTTCCATTGAAGCAGGAGGAAACAAGTCTCAGAACATAGGGGTATTTGCAGGAAGTGCAACAGATTATACTTGGATGACACATATTTACCAGCCAACCTCAGTGGGGCAGGAAAGGGTAGAACGGATTTCTCTAAATGATAAAGATTATATGACGACACGTATTTCCTATAAAATGAACTTATCAGGACCAAGCTATGGAATTCAGACGGCGTGTTCCAGTTCCTTAACATCCATTCACCTGGCATGTCGCTCCCTTGAATTAGGAGAATGTGAAATGGCACTTGCTGGTGGCGTATCTGTTATGCTTCCAAAGAAAACCGGCTACCATTATGAAGAAGGCATGATATTTAGCAAAGATGGACATTGTCGCGTGTTTGATCAGGATGCAACGGGAACGGTATTCAGCGATGGCGCTGGTGTTGTTGTGTTAAAACCACTTGACAAGGCCGTAGAAGATAAAGATGTTATTTATGCAGTTATTCGGGGAACCGCTGCCAACAACGATGGAAACAGGAAAGCAGGCTATACTGCACCAAGCATTGAGGGACAGGCCGAGGTAATTGCACAAGCTCTTGCTCATGCCAATATGGAACCATCTACTATAACTTATGTAGAAGCCCATGGAACAGGAACTTTAATTGGAGATCCCATTGAAGTGGAGGGTTTAAAAGAAGTTTATACAAAAAAGGAAAAGCCATATTGTGCCTTAGGTTCCTTAAAATCCAACTTTGGACATCTAGATGCAGCAGCAGGTGTAGCAGGTGTGATGAAAGTGGCATTGGCACTAAAAAATCATAAGATACCAGGAAGTATCAACTGTGATACACCAAATGGAAATATGCACTTGGAAGATAGTCCATTTTATATTCCGCATAAAACGCAGGATTGGGCTCAGATGGAAACAGAAGAAGGAAAAATACCAAGACGTGCAGGAGTATCTTCTCTTGGCTTTGGCGGAACCAATGCCCATATCGTTCTGGAAGAATACCAGCAAGAGCAGGAAGTAGAAGAATTGCCAAAGAAAGATTGGAAGAGACTGTTCTTCTTTTCGGCAAAAACCAGTGCTGCATTGGACCGCATGAAACAGCAGTTTGTAGACTTTCTTGAAAAGACACCAGACGTAAATTTGGATAATATGGCATATACCTTACAAGTAGGGCGAAAGGCGTTTGCATATCGTGAGATGATATTCGCATCTACTAGAGAAGAATTGTTAGAAGGATTACAGGGAGAAAACAAAAATGTGGTAGTGAAAAGAAATACTGTAGAGAAAGAAAAAGTTCCGGTAGTATTTTTGTTTTCCGGCCAGGGGTCACAATATGTAAATATGACAAGAGACCTTTATGAAAGAGATAACCTGTTCCGCGAAAAGCTAGACAACTGTTTTTACGTTGCAAGAGATAAACTTCACTGTGAGACAGATTATAAGAGTATTCTTTTTCCAAGGGCAGGATGGGAAGAGGAAAGTAATGATTTGCTTCGTGAAACGAAAAATACACAGACAATTCTCTTTATGTTAGAGTATTCTATGGCGTCCTATCTTATGGAAATGGGGATACGTCCAGATGTACTGATTGGACATAGCTTAGGAGAGTATGTGGCTGCATGTGTATCGGGAGTATTCTCATTGGAAGATGGACTTAGGCTGGTTATTGGACGAGCCAAGCTTATGCAAAGTATGAAACATGGTGGAATGGATGCGTTAAGTGTATCAGAAGCCGATGCACATAAGCTGATTGAGAAAAGTGGGCGAAAGTTATGGCTTGCTACCAATAATGGTTTACAAAATACCGTAGTTTCAGGCAGTTTTGAGGAATTAGGAGCCTTTGAACGATTTTTAAATCAAGAAGGAATGGATTATAGAAGGTTACAAACATCTCATGCTTTCCATTCAGGAATGATGGATGCTATTTTAGAACCTTTTGCAAAACTGGTAGAGACCATACCAATGTACTATCCTAAGATACCATATATCTCAAACCTGACAGGCACATGGATTACAGATGAAGTTCTATCACCAAAGTACTGGTGTGATCATCTTCGTAATACGGTCCGTTTTTATGATGGAGTAAAACAGATTTTGGAAAGAAAATGTATTTTCATTGAGGTAGGACCAGGCAAAGTGCTAAGTACTTTGGTAAGACAGTGTGGTTCCTTAGAACATGTAAAATCAGTACACAATATGATTCGCCATCCAAAGGAGAAAGCGGATGATGTATGTTATCTAATGGAGCGTGTGGGAGAATTATGGTGCAGTGGTGTAGATAATGATTTTCGTAGACAGTATAAGAAGTATCCCCTTCATAAAATATCGCTGCCAGGATATCCGTTCAAGGGGCAGGAGTTTAAGACCCCACAGACCTTGTTGGAAAATGATAAGAATGCCCGTCCAATCACAGAATGGCTGTATCGCCCATGTTGGAAAATGAGGGAGCGAACAGAGGCTGTACAAGAACCGGTTGCATCTGTACTCATTTTGGCAACGAATAATCACATGGCAGAATGCTTTTATAAAAAGTTAAAAGATAATGGAATTCACTGTAACATATTATATTTGACAAATTCCTGGGAAACGAAGATGCAGGATTTCCTTGCTGATTGTCAGGAATTGAATCAAGGCATTTGTATATTAAATACGATTCCTTATTCAGAACCGACTATTGAAAACTGCTTTTGGGAGCTTATTAGACAGATTCAGATTCTTGGAAGTTCTCAGAAACTGCATTATTACGTACTGACAAAAGCCCAGAGAAGTCAGGAATCCTTAGTTACCAGTCTTGTGAATGGAGTGTGTTCGGTAGCAAATAAAGAATACGAAAACCTTATATGTACACAAATAGATGTAAACGGAGTGGAAGATGACGGACAGTTAGCAGAATTAGTATTTGCAGAATGCACAAGTACACGAAACACTTCTTGTGTAAAATATAAAAATGGTGTTAGATTGGAAGCAGATGAGGAGCCATTTGAGGTGGAACTATCAGAGGAAAGTGGTTTATGTAAGTATGGAAATTACGTAATTACAGGTGGATTAGGAGATATCGGAAGGTATCTAGCTGATTTTTTGATAAAAAATTATCAAGCAAATCTTCTGCTTCTTGCAAAAACTCCATTGCCAGAAGAGAAAGACTGGAATCGCTATCTAGAAGAACAGCCAACAGAATTTACATCACAAAAGATTCAGTCCGTATTAAATTGGAGAAAACAAGGAGCGCATGTAACTGTGGAAGTTTGTGATATTTGTGATGTACAGGCTGTGGAAGAGAAAGTTGCAGAGTTTGAGAAAATATACGGAAGGATTCATGGAGTTTTCCATACAGCGGGAATAAAGGGGGAAGGCTTAATTCGCTTTAAGACAAAAGAAAGTTCCATGGAGGTGCTAAAGCCTAAGGTTTGGGGAACACAAGTATTAGACAGAGTGTTTGCCAGAAGAGAACTGGATATCATGATGCTGTTTTCTTCATTAGCCACAATAACGGAAGATGCAGGTCAGGCAGATTATGTAGCCGCAAATCGCTATTTAGATGCCTATGCAGACTGGGCCGCAAAAGAATATCCAGGCCGTAAAACTATATCCGTACATTGGGATAATTGGAAGAACATTGGTATGGCACATCGTGCAAGTCTGGAAAAACCAAACCGAAGCAGTTTTTTTGAATATGCTTTGCTGCCAAGTCAAGGTACTAAGATAATTGAAAAGGTGCTTTCAGGAAGAGAATCGCAAGTAATTGTTTCGGTACAGGAATTAAGAAAGCGAAAGCAGATGGGTAAGAAAGACAATCAGGAAGCACTTGTGAAAAATGCATTACAGGGAACCAGTATATATGACAGACCAGAACTTTCTTCTGAGTATGCTGAACCAGTTACCAAACTGCAAAAACACCTTGCCAAGGTATGGGCATGTGCATTTTCGTTAAAGACTGTAGGAATACAGGACGATTTCTTTGAGTTAGGTGGGGACTCCTTATATGCCATTGGAATTGTAAACGAACTGAAAAAATATTATCAGATTGATATGACAGACATTTACAATTATCCAACGGTGCAGCAGTTAGCGCTGAAGCTGGAATCACGTACCTTTAACTTGGAACAGCAGATGGAAGAGGTTCAAAAAGCCTTATCAGCAATGAGGAATAAAAGAGAGAGAGAACTGGAAATTAAAGAAGAAAGGGAACGATATCATGCTTTGTGCCAGCCTTATCAGAAAATGCTCCTGACGCAGACGAAGAAGTGGAAGCAGATTCTCCTTCTTGGAGGAACGGGGTATCTAGGAATCTATCTATTAAAGGAAATTGTAACGCAGACAGATGCTCATGTTGTGCTGATTGTACGCTCGAATGAAGAGTGTAATGGACAGTCAAGAATATACGAGAAATTCTGTGCTTACTTTGGAGAGGAAGTGTATCAGTTGTATCAGGACAGATGGCTGGTACTGGATGGAGAAATTACAGAACCGAATTTTGGACTTGATTATTCTGTTTACTGGGATTTGGCAAGGAGTACAGAATGCATTGTAAATGCTAGTGGAAAAGTGGATCACTATGGCGAATATGAGGCATTTTACGAGGCAAATGTAGAAAGTGTGAAGCAGATAATTGCATTTGCTAAGACGGGATGTAAAAAAGAGATTCATGATATGTCGACCAAGGGCGTTGCAACTGGTAAAATAGAAGGTAGAAGAAGTATTCTATTTACGGAGTTTGATACGGACTTTGGACAGGATTTTTCTAACTATTATGTAGATACAAAGCATGAGGCAGAACGACTGCTGTTAGGACTAAGGGCAGATGGTTTTGATGTGAATCTGTATCGAATCGGTGATATTGTGTATGATTCTGAAGACGGACATTTTCAGGAAAATATAGGAAAAAATGCAGTGTATCTTCTAATGCAGTCTATATTGGAACTGGATTATCTGCCAGATTTGCCATTTGATTTCATGGAATTTTCCTTTGTTGATTTTGTCAGCAAAGCAGTGGTGGCACTTATGAGGCAGGCGGAGCTGAAGCAGGAAACCTATCATCTTCTCAATCCTTTTCTAATCTCTTGTCAGGACTTGGTAAAGGTATTATCAAAGGAAGGATTTAAAATCCAGTGTGTAGAAGGAGAATCGTTTATTCAGTATTTAATTGCCAATTATGATGAAGAAAAGAAAAAAGATGCAATCCACAACTTTTTAACGTATTCTCATCTGCTAGAGATGCCTATGTATACAGAATTTGTTATCGCATCTGATAAAACCTGCTGTATACTAAGAAAACTTGGAATTAAATGGAAAAAACCAGATGAGGAGTCTCTTCGAAAAATGATTGAATATGGACAGGAAATTCATTTCTTCTCCAGAGCTGATAACAATATCGAGAAATGAGAAAAGAGGAAAGTATAAAGTGAAAAGCAAGAATGTACTACTATATTTTACGGGAACACATAACAGCTTGATGGTAGCTCGAATGATTGCAGAAGCAATGTCACAAAGAGAACTGGGAGAGTGCGAGATTATGCCAATCTCCCAGTTTAATACAAAGGAAAAATTGGAAACGGACAGTTTAGGAATCATATGTCCTGTATACTGGTTTGGCCTTCCTAATATTGTAAGAGAAACAGTTGCCAAAATGAATATCAAGACAGGTACATACATCTATGCTGTCATTACCATGGGAAGCAGTGCAGGCAATGCTTTGCCTGAGCTTTCCAAATTACTGGAACAGAAACAGAATACCCTGTCATATGGGGCATGTGTAAAGTGTCCAGATAATTACACTACCATGCTAGGAGCGCAGAAAGTACAGAAACACAAGCTGATTTTGGAAGAGGCAAGAAAAGCAATCAAGGAAATTGCATCAGATATCTGCGAACAGAAGGAAAACCAGATACCAAAGTTTCATAAATTTACAGAACTTTTGTTTTCTTCACAACGACATTCTTTGGCAGGGCAGGATAAAAAATTTTATGTAGATGAAACATGTAATGGCTGCGGTTTGTGTGAAAAAAAATGTCCGGTACAAAACATCCGAATGGAAGGAGGCAAACCCCTCTGGCAGCACCACTGCGAATTTTGCATATCCTGCATATCCTATTGTCCGCAAAATGCGATACAGTTTGGAAGAAAAACAAAGGGGAAACCAAGATACCAGAATCCTTTTTCATAAAAATAGTGAAAGAAATCAAAAAAACTTCTTCCATGGTTTATTTATGTGTGTTATAATATCGACAGTGACTAATGTTTAACAAACTTAGTTGTATTGTACATATAAAAATTTAATAAAGTTGAGTGGACATTAGTGTAAATATATTTTAGGAGGAATTTTCACAATGGCAAAATGGGTATATTTGTTCAAAGAAGGAAATGCCGACATGAGAAATCTATTAGGCGGCAAGGGCGCTAACTTAGCTGAAATGACTAACTTAGGCCTTCCAATTCCACAAGGTTTTACAGTAACAACAGAGGCTTGTACAGACTATTATACAAGTGGAAAACAGATTACTGACGAAATCAAAACACAGATTTTTGATGCTTTAAAAGTATTAGAAGAGATCCAAGGTAAAAAATTTGGTGACACAGAAGATCCTTTATTAGTTTCTGTACGTTCTGGTGCTAGAGCATCCATGCCAGGTATGATGGATACAATCCTTAACTTAGGTTTAAATGACGTTGCTGTAGAAGGTTTCGCTAAAAAGACTGGAAATCAGAGATTCGCTTATGACTCTTATAGAAGATTCATCCAGATGTTCTCTGACGTAGTTATGGAGATTCCTAAATCTCACTTTGAGAGAATTCTTGATCAAATCAAAGAAGAAAAAGGCGCTAAATACGATACAGATTTAACTGCTGATGATTTAAAAGAAGTAATCGAAAAATTCAAATCTATATATAAAGAAGCTATGGGAGCTGACTTCCCTCAAGATCCTAAGGATCAGTTAATGGAAGCTGTTAAAGCTGTATTCCGTTCTTGGGACAACCCTCGTGCTATCGTTTACAGACGTATGAACGATATCCCTGGTGACTGGGGAACAGCTGTAAACGTACAGGCAATGGTATTCGGTAACATGGGTAACACATCTGGTACAGGTGTTGCATTTACACGTAACCCATCCACAGGTGCAAAAGGTATCTATGGTGAATACTTAATCAACGCACAAGGTGAAGACGTTGTTGCTGGTGTTCGTACACCTCAGCCTATCACAAAATTAGCTGAAGATTTACCAGAATGCTACAAAGAATTTATGGCTATTGCTAATAAACTTGAAGATCATTACCGTGACATGCAGGATATGGAATTCACTATCCAGGAAGGTAAATTATACTTCTTACAGACACGTAATGGTAAGAGAACAGCTCCAGCTGCTATTCAAATCGCTTGCGATTTAGTAGACGAAGGAAAGATCACTCCAGAAGAAGCTGTTACAAGAATTGAAGCGAAATCCTTAGATCAGTTATTACACCCAACATTTGATAAAGACGCATTAGCAGCAGGCAAAGTAATCGGTTCCGCTCTTCCAGCATCTCCAGGTGCTGCAGCAGGTAAAGTTTACTTCACAGCTGAAGAAGCAAAAGCTGCTCATGAAAAAGGAGAAAGAGTTGTTCTTGTTCGTCTTGAAACATCACCAGAAGATATCGAAGGTATGCATGCTGCAGAAGGTATCTTAACAGTTCGTGGTGGTATGACATCTCACGCTGCCGTAGTTGCTCGTGGTATGGGTACTGCTTGTGTATCTGGCTGTGGTGACATCAAGATTGATGAAGAAGCTAAGAAATTTGAACTTGGCGGTGAAACAATCGTTGAGGGAGATTACATATCATTAGATGGTTCTACAGGTAACATTTACTTAGGCGACATCAAGACTGTTGAAGCTTCTGTAAGTGGCAACTTCGGAAGAATCATGGCTTGGGCTGACCAGTTCAGAACATTAAAAGTTCGTACCAATGCAGATACTCCTGCAGATGCAGCTAACGCTGTTAAATTAGGTGCTGAAGGTATCGGTCTTTGCCGTACAGAGCATATGTTCTTCGATGCTGACAGAATTCCAAAGATTCGTCAGATGATCGTTTCCGATACAGTAGAACAAAGAGAAGCTGCTCTTAATCAGTTAATCGAATTCCAGAAAGCTGACTTCAAGGCTATGTATACAGTTCTTGAGGGAAGACCAATGACAGTACGTTACTTAGATCCACCTCTACATGAGTTCGTTCCAACTGATGAAGCTGATATCGCTGCATTAGCAAAAGATATGAACTTAACAGTTGAAGAAGTTAAAGCAAAATGTGATGCTTTACATGAATTCAACCCAATGATGGGTCACAGAGGATGCCGTCTTGCTGTAACTTATCCAGAAATCGCTAAGATGCAGACAAGAGCCGTTATGGAAGCTGCTATCGAAGTAAAAGCTGAAAAAGGTTATGACATCGTTCCTGAAATCATGATCCCATTAGTAGGCGAAAAGAAAGAGTTAAAATTCGTTAAAGACGTTGTTGTAGAAGTTGCAGAACAAGTTAAGAAAGAAAAGAATTCCGATATCGAATACCACATCGGTACAATGATCGAAATTCCTCGTGCTGCATTACTTGCTAACGAAATTGCAGAAGAAGCTGAATTCTTCTCATTCGGTACAAACGACTTAACACAGATGACATTTGGTTTCTCTCGTGATGATGCTGGTAAATTCTTAGATTCTTACTACAAAGCTAAGATCTACGAATCAGATCCATTCGCAAGATTAGATCAGAACGGTGTTGGACAACTTGTTCAAATGGCTGCTGAAAAAGGTAGAGCTACTCGTCCAAATATCAAACTTGGTATCTGTGGAGAACACGGTGGAGATCCTTCATCTGTTGAATTCTGCCATAAGGTTGGTTTAACATATGTATCTTGTTCACCATTCCGTGTGCCTATTGCTAGATTAGCTGCTGCACAGGCTGCTATCAATAATAAATAATTGAATAGTGAATAAGATATTTTTACAAAAGGGAAATGAGAAATCATTTCCCTTTTGGTGTTTTACAGAAAAAAAACATCTGCTTTTGGATTGGAAAACACTACAGTTTATGATGAGTTATCATGAGAGGAAAATACAAATATGAAAGCATTTTTTAATCAAGAAATTATAGTGTGCTTAGTGGGTATTTTGGTGGGGACCATTCCATCGGTTATTATATCCTATATAACACATAGACATAACTTAGAAGCATTAAAGTTACAGATTAAAAATCAAAGAGAAGAAAGAGTAATTGAGGACAAGAAAAAAGCGTACTTTAACTTTATATTATTGCAACAAAAATTAGTTGCACAGAATAGTCAGTGTATATATAACGGTCACAGTGAGCCAGAATTGAATAATGAGATATTGAGATTAAATGCAATAGTTAAAGTAGACATGGAATTATTATATCCACAGAAAATCCGAGAGTTAGCAATTGAGATTTGTTCAATGGCAAATCCGCAGTCAGAAAAAGAAGTAAAAGAATTTAATTTGCGAAGGGAAAAAGATATGAAGGAAATTAGAAAGCTTATGTTAATTGATTTAGGGATACATTAAATGAAATTCATGTTGAAGACAATGAAATTTATTCCTATTGAGAGGGTAAATTATTGATGATACAGAGCATATTTTGCAAAATATAATAAATATAACTAAAGAGGAAGAACAATGGAGAGAATAAAACAGATTTTAATCATTTTATATGGTGGAGTGACAGGGATTGTAGGCACTCCAATTGTACTAGTTTGCTGGGTTATGATAACGGGGAATGATGGCTTTGAAGGATTTTATTCATATCAGGAAAATCAGTTGCTAAGGCCTTTTGGAATAATTGGTTTGTTTATGTTTACTGGAATACTAGCTGTTACAATTTGGTGTGATAGAAAGAACAAGCAAGGATTGATAGGTTACATTAGTGATATGTTGCTGGGGATTGGAGTATATGTGGTGTACCAATTAGGAAGACTGTAAAACAGGGGATGGCGAAGTTTGATTATCTTGTTCTCCATTCCATGTGCCAATCGCTAGATTAGCTGCTGCTCAGGCTGCACTCAACAACAAGAGGGGGTAAGCAGAACACCGATAAAACTTGGGCCTTTTGTGATTCAGAAAGATTACTTGGAAGTATATAAAAAGTATCATCCTGAGACAAAAAAGGTGAATGATTGGAAGAATAATGTTTTAGCAATTCAAATATAAATATCTTTGGATATTTTTACTAGGGAAGCGAAGTGATTGGCTTCCCTTTGTTATATTAAAAATATTTTTATGAAGAAAGTCAGTTATTCCTATGTAGATTTGAAATCAAGGATCAATTAGTAAACTTTTAGTTCTATGTGAAACTACAAAAAGTGTTACTACTTGATCCCTATTTGTTGTCACAAATAATGAAAGCTAGTTAGGAGAACACAAAACATGAAATTCGATTATTATTATGGACAAGAGGCAGAATAGTTTACATTTATCAGATTACCTAAGATTTTGTTCACAGATGAAAAATTCAAACAGCTATCAAGCAATGCAAAAATTCTGTATGGCTATATGTTCGATAGAATGAGTCTATCCGTTAAGAATCAGTGGATCGACAAGGAGAACTGAGTCTATATTATCTTTACCCTTGAAAATGTAATGGAAGTGTTTTCTTGCAGTGAACGTAAGGCAAGTTACCTTATGAAAGAATTAGACACAAAATCAAGTATCGGACTGATTGAGAAGAAAAGACAGGGATTAGGAAAGCCAAAATTGATTTATGTGAAGAATTTTGTTTCAAATGTAACAGAATCATCACCCGATGACAATATGGAATTTGATTATCTAATGGATAAATTAAGTATCGGTGAACGTTATTATCTGGAAGAAATACTGGAATTAATGTTAGAGGCGATCTGTGTTCAGTGCGATACCGTTCGTATTGGCTCAAAAGATATACCTTATCAGCTTGTAAAAGGAAGATTGCTAAAAATTAATGCTATGCATATTGAATATATAATTGATTGTCTTGGTAAGACCACAAACAAGATTCGTAATATCAAAGGCTACTTACTGGCCATGTTGTACAATGCATCAACAACAATTAGTAGCTATTACAGAGCTGAAGTGAATTACGATATGCAAAATGGATTAACTACGAAAGATGAATATGCAGTATAAAAAAGCTAGGAAATGACAAAGGAGTAAAAAAGTATGACAGAAGAAAGAATCGAAGTTATTGGAATTGACCACGGATGAAGCAATATTAAGACAGCTAATCAGATATTTGTGTCAGGAGTTAAGGAAATGGCTACAGAGCCTGCATTACAGGACAATCTAGTTGAGTATCAGAATGCTTATTACAAAGTAGGGACAAGACGAATGGAAGTCAAAGATACCAAAGTTGTGGATGAAAGTTACTATATACTGACGTTGGCTGCATTGGCAAAAGAACTAAAGTTGAGAGGTAGAAATAGGGCAAAAGTTATTATGGGTGTTGGACTTCCCCTCACTAGATTTGGAGCAGAGAAAAGAGAGTTTGTCGATTATCTTTCAAGACAGAATGAAGTGCATTTTAAATTTGAAGGGGAACATTTTAACATCCGAATCCAAAAAGTTATGATTTATCCACAATGTTATGGGGCTGTTGTGGATATTATTACACGTAAGCTGAGGGAGTTTACAGAGAGGATCTATAATACGCTAAAAGAGCTTGGGTTTAACAGTAATGTTTCTCAGATTATATTTGTTGGTGGTGGAGCAAGCGTGATGAAGCATTTTGGCAAGATGGAGGGACCAAATATCCATTACATTGAAGATATACGTGCGAATGCAAAAGGTTATGAATATCTGACTAAAATGAGTATGCGTGGAAAGGCAGGATTATAGGCATGGCGAAAGAAAATATTGTGAATTCTTCTTTAAGATTTAACCTAGAAAATGAACAGCATCTGCGCGTGTACCAATATCTTTGTAAAATGGATAGTGATGTGTATGGATCAAGGAATAAGTTTGTGATTCAGGCGTTAGATGCGTATTTTAAAGGTGGTGGAGAGCTGATTGTTGAAGATGATAAGGAGCAGAGGGAGAGGGAAGAACTGCTGAAAAGAATATTTGAAATAACGCAGGAGGCAGTGTTTAAGGCACTAGGAGCATTTTATGCCGGGGGATTTGCAGGAGCTTGGGGTGTAGGAAACGGAAATGGAGATGCGTTGTGTGAGGAAAAGGGAGAGAATGATGGGGTTACCAATATGGAGGTGCTGGGGTTGATTGAGGCTTGGAATGAGTAGGTAATTAGTTCTAATAGGGGTTATATAGTGAGATGAATTAAGTGAATAATAATATGTAAAGTTTGTGAATGAAATAGAGGAATTTGTAATTGACAATGTATTTAGCATATGCTATTTTGAAATAGAACAAATGTTTATAGTTTATAAAGGAGGTTAGATTGAGAGACATTAATATTAAACAGAATAATAATGGAAGTATTATAGATAATAGTATTTCCATAAGAGCTAATGTTCATGGTAATACTTTTGTTATCAGTAGTAACTCTGATGCGCGAAGTGATGAGTTAATAGAACCAGAAATCAATATGAAAGAAACGTCAATAAGGAAGTTACTATTTGGAAGATGTAAAGAATTGTTATTGGCGGTTATATCAGCAATACTTGCATTGGCAAGTTTTTGGGTACTGAATAACTATGAATTACAACAAATGTATAAAATAATTATTATTAGTCTGTTATTAATTACATCAGCAATTACAATTGGATTAGTAATAACAGCATTAGAGGGAAGCATAATTATATTGGCGTTGAAGAAAAAAGGAATAATTAGGTATTTGAAATCTCCACTTGGTTTAATTGGAAAAATTCTAGGCTTAATTTTAGATACAATCCTTTTGGCGATTTCAACATTTTTTTCCTCGGAAGGTGAGACTCCAGAAAATAGTGTCTTTGATAGTAATAGCCGTTATCTATCTCCGAAGGGGGTCTATCAGAATTTTGATGGTAAGATATATGAATTAAAATATGCTAAATGCCCATACTGTGAGCTAAAGCCAATAGGAAAAATGCATTTTTTAATTGATACCAAGAATAGTACATATGTGTTAAGATGTAATCAACAAAAGAAACATAAATTTTCATATGATTATAAGAAAAAGTACAAAAATATGAAGATTATTAGGTAATAGATGGAAATGGATTAGATGGGACAATATTTCTGAAAATGAATATTGTCCCTTTTAGCTTTAAATGTCATTGAAAAAGGTAATAAAAATTTAATTTTTGTTAAAATTAAAAAATATACTTGATTTTTTTTCTAAAAGTAGTAATATGAGAATGTAATACATTAATGGAAAAACTAATTTCATTTAGGGATTTAATTGTATTCAATAATACAATGTAAAAAGATTAAGTTTATGAAATTGGACATTTTTGTAATACTAAAGTTATATGAAAGGAGAAATGAATGGAATATTACAGAAAGAAAATTCCAATTGGAGAGAAAGACATTAGAAAAATTATTCGTTCATTTGAGGATGCGGAGTATCTTTATAATGAAATGCAAAAGGAACATCCGACAAGAACTCATAACGCAAGAGGTCATTTGTTATGGGATTTTATATTTACAGAATTGGATAAGAACTTTATGCAAGTGGGCTATCAAGTAAATACAATCAAACGTGGCTTATGGCATGCGTTATATATTTACGATGAAAATTCAAAATATCTATATACATTTATGAGGTATAAGAATTTTACAAATTTACAGAACAAGAAACCTGAAAATAAGTTATCTCATTATGTAAATATCTTAAGTAAACTGAATGATAATTTAAAGGAAACGTATCAGCCAGTATATGAGCAGATGAGCTTTTTTAAGGAATTACCGTTGGATGAAGATACTGATAATGAACTAAAGAAGTTATTAGAAGAAATGACTTCTAAGATTATCGGTGAAATTGAAAGATATGCAATTGTTGTTGTAGATCAGCAAAAGGGAAAGGTACAAGACATTCAATGTATAATTCCTACTTTCAATTTGGATACAATGTATAGTGAATCATGGAATGAGTTTATTAACGTCCATTACGAATACGAAACAAGTGTTATTGAACCAGTAGCTCAAGAAAATGCTGAGATTAATCTTGAATTTAAGGAGCATCCAATAAATCTTACTCTGAAAGAGCAAAAGACACAAGAAAAAGTTGGTGGGAATGGAAATGACAAGTAGTTATTTGTGAAAAAATGATGTTAGTAGACAACTGAAAGAACACATAAGAAAAAAGCATTGAATTATTGCGATGAGAACAAGTATGGAGGGTGTAACTATGCGTTATGCAAAATCTTCATTTAATGGAGAACGTTTAAGAGCAGCGAGACAGTTTAGAGGAATGACAATAGGAGAGGTTGCAAAGGAAATAGGCGTAACGACGCAATCTGTGTCTCAGTTTGAACATAATAAGACTGAACCTAAGGTTGAAAATTTATTTCGCATAGTGAATTTATTAGGTTTCCCAAGAGAGTATTTTTATGAGGAAGATGAGAGTGATATAACGGTTGGCAATACCTATTTTAGATCATTATCAACAACGACAGCTAAAAATAGGAAAATGCAAATCGAAAAGGTTAAATTATTGGCCAAAATTTATGAGGGGATTGAAGAATATATAACTTTTCCTGAATTTAATATTGGAGTAAATAATTTATTAGATGTGGAAGAGTTAGCACACTATGTAAGGCAGCATTGGCAGTTAGGTGATCAGCCGATTTTGAATATTATTGATGTAATGGAACAACATGGAATAATTATAGCAAATTCATTCGATTCAAACAATGATATCGATGCTTATTGTCATGTTGAAATGATTAATAATTGCGTTGTGCCGATTGTTGTTCTGGGAAATGATAGAAACTATTTCAGACAACAATTTAGCGCAGCGCATGAATTAGGACATGTTCTAACAGATGGGCTATTTGAGGTAGAAGAACTTACAAAACTTGAATATAAAAATATGGAACAGTATATGAATCAATTTGCAGGGGCTTTACTTGTTCCAAAGAATATGTTTCTAAATGATTTGGCAGGGCGAGGAAAGACTGAGTTTAGATTCTATGTGGAATTGAAAGAGAAGTATAGGGTCTCTGCAGCTGCACTAATTGTTAGAGCAAAGCAATTAGGTGCAATTTCGATGAATCAGTATCAATATCTGATGAAGCAAAGGTCGAATGATGGCTATATAAAAGAAGAACCATATGATAAACAAGTTGCTGCTTGTGAGCCAAGATATCTAAAACATGCTATGAAAATGCTTATTGAGGATAGAAAAATAACAGGAAGTGAATTTATGAGAGTATTGCAAAAGCATGGATTATCAATAAATAGTGATATGGTTGAAGAGTTACTGGGATTGGATGAAGGATACCTAGATAAGTTTTCAAATCCAGGAAAAGTACTTCTGTTTGAAAAGGAGGTATAGCTAAAGAAGTTTAAAAAATAATTAATAGTCATTTTAGTATAGATGGGATTATGGTAATTGATTTGGAAAGAAAAGTGTTCATCTTGGAGGAACATTTAGATAAAACACATGAAATCAGACTAGATGAATTTACACATTTAAGAGCTTATCATGCATGTAGGCCACTAGAAATTAGCGATTATTTAAAGTTGGGAATAAAGCCAATTGATTATGATTTGGCATTAAAGGATATTAAAGAGAGAATAATATCTGACCAGATAACTCAGGATAAAGCAGTTCTAATATTAAATGATGAGTGGACTGATTTGGAAGATATACACAAAAAAGTATGGCTGCAAATGAACAAAGAGTGTCTTTTGACAAGAGCAGGGCATTATTTGATATATGGGAGTGAGTTCACTAATACTGTGGAGATGAGACTTGGGTGCAGAGATAAGTTAAAGAAAGTAGGAATACCTACTATTTTTGTTGTGATATACCACTTAAAGATATTTCTTGTACAGCTGTTCAGGATATTGAACAATGTTGTAATAGAGGTAATATAGATGATATTGCTTTCTCTGTAAAGGCAGTTGAGCCAAAGCATATTGTACGATGTGAACATTCTAAGAAAGCAATTCCAGATCCGTTTATTTGGGGTAGAAACTATGAGCCTGATTATTGTGTTTAAGTTGGTGCTAATAGCTAATATTGAAAAAAGATTTCTTTTGGAGGAGCAGAGCCTGAATAATATGGTTTTGCTCCTATCTGTATTATATTCGTTTCTTGTTATAATATAAAGGGCAAGCCGTGATATAACAAGGAAGACGGCTAAATATATGTGTGATATAATGGTAAAAGATAGCGAAAAGTGGTATGTTATTTTGAACTGAGTAAGAAAATGAGTAAGGAGACATAATGCATGGAATTAAAAAAGCAATGTAGCACATGTGAATTCAATATTAATGGTATATGTGCTGGATCTGGTAGTACATATCAATATGGTGAAGAAATAACCGATGCGACAAAGACCTGTGAGGGGTGGAGTGCAGATTTTGATTTTTTCTTAGAGAATATAACATGTGCGCCACGTTTTCTACGTGAACAATTCAATGAGTGTAAAATATCATATGATGAATTTACAACGCAAAGTGAACAGTTCGCTGATGGGAAAGCTATACCAATCAATATTTTTGACGCGATAAAGTATATATATGGAATTAGTATGGTAGATATAGCTGTATTATTGGATGTTAGTTTTGGAGTAGTATACCGAGCTAAAACTAAAGGAGTACCTCAAAAAAGGGTGAAGCAATTTGCAGAGGTACTGTGTATTGATTCAGAATTACTAAAATCTGATTCAACAGAAAATTTAGTAAGCTTTATGAAGCAAGAGAAGTATTTTTCAATCAAGAGCAGATAGAGCAGAGGATGAATCTGATGCCAGATTGGAAAAAAGAGCTTGCCTATTCTATAAGTAATGTCTGTTTAAAATGCCCTATCAACTTATCAAAAGATTTGCTAGGGTTGATAAATTTTACTGGACCAGTGTAATGAAAATGGATGATTTTACCGAGAGTGAAAAGGAACTTATTAACTATATTGTTAGTCATAATCGTCAAGATAAGGTTTGTGAAATAGAATACTCTTTGGATATAGGCGGTAGACCTCATATGAGAGTTGTTTGTTCTAATTGATGGGAGCGCAACGGGTTAGATAGCCGATTTTACTACGTACAAAATTTTCGGATTAAGAGTAGTAAAAGTGGTTTAATCCAGAACTGCAAATTTTTACGTGTCAAGAGTAGAAAAAATAATCATGTGCAGACATGAAAATTCCTGCGAATAAAGAACGGAAATATTTTGTCCTAAGAAAATACAAATTGGGAATATAGGTGTTCTATGGATGAGTAGTTTTGGAATTATTTTACATTACGCTATCCATATGTAGATGTCAAACAGTGACGGCGATGGCTCTACGTCGCTGTTTGACATAATAAAATGCCTTTCTGTTAAGGTTCTATATTTGACTTCTAGCAAGGCGAAGTACTATTAAGCATACAACAATCTTATAAGCATTACGAATGTTTTTTCTTATAACGGTATATCTTTTTATGGTCATAAGGCATATGATGTGACTGTTGATGAGTGCAAATAAATTCATATCTGTGTTCCGTTTGCTTAGCGGAAGTATTTTCCCAAAGTTTCATTTTCCCATATGGTTTTATTTCGCAAAAAGGACATGTGGCAGATATGGTTTGTATAATTTTCCTATTCTTGTTTTCGTATACTTTATTAGGGAATATGTATTCCTTTTGTTGAAATTCAAAATGTCTCATTTCTTGTATAAATTTACATTCCGCAAGTTTATTTAGCTTAAAGGGTAAATGATTAATAAGAAAATAGGTGGATTGTATACATGCTTCTAATAATAGCAAGGTTATGTCTTTTAGATAATATAATGTCGAGTAAATACTACAGATTGAGCCTTTATGAATGACATTATAAAGACATTTAACACTATCTATATCAGATTGGAAAAATGCCAATCCAGTTATTATAGAGAATACGTATTGACAAAGTTGTTTAATGATTAAAGTTAAATCAATATTATGGGAAGATGTTTGAATAATTAATTCTATGGTTTTCAAAGCAACTGTGAGACTTAAAAAAATAACTGAAAACTTAAAAAGGGTTGTCAGAAGTAATTTAATGTATGATTTATCCTCTTGTAGAACTTCCAGTCTCCTACCATTTTTTTCTCTTTCTGAAATTCATATCTCATAAATTTAAATCTCCTTTCCTTAAATCGTATCAATATTATTTCCTCAATTCATCTACATGTGTCAAGCATTTTTTGAAAAAGATTTTCTATTCCTTTTGGGTAATTCTTCCATACACCCACTTGTAGTTATCATACCCATAGGAAACACGCCTACGAACCATGATAACCAAATAGGACAACCGTATAAAAGATAACTAGTTACCCTGTCAACCCGCAGAAGGTGATTGAGAGCTTGAGCCATGACCCATCACCCCAAAGCCTAATGATAGAGAGCCGCAGCAATACATAAATAGTCATAAAAACGTCTATTATTCAGTAACTAGTTAGAACACCTGAATTTCAGCTGATATAGCATTTTCAGAGAGTAGCATCTTGAAATCTTAAAATAGGCATTAAGATAGACAGTGAGCAATGCACAGCAAAGCTGTTAGCTATTATACGGGACCCGGCTGGGGGTGAAACATTAAACTACTGGAGGAAACATGACACAAAAGCAAAAAATATCAATTGTACTATTACTTGCCTTATGCATACAAATACTCCAGGGATACACAAATATTCATGCAGCAAGCTCCAGTGACAGGCTTGTTATCTGGTATGCCTCTGTAAAAGATACGGGACTAATCACCGAGTTCGGTTCCATTTATGATCATGGAAAAATACTCTATGCAATGATTGACGGTGAAACCGCATATTGCTTAAATTATGCCAAATCAGCTAATAATGGGCAGAACATGGTTAGTTCCAATACACCGATAACATCCCTTACATCAGAACAGAAAAAGTATCTTGAATATTGTATGTACTATGGATTTCATGCAACGAATACAAGTGAGCCATCAGAATCCCAGAAAAATAAATACATTGCAACACAGGCAATGGTCTGGATTATAGAAAAGGAGGTTTTCAATACGTCAGCTGCTAATTCAGCAGCAAAGAAATTATGTGCTTCAGCATCAAGTTCAAGTGAATCTTACAATTACTATCTAGCTCTAAAAGAAAAGATGCTGACAGCATTAGAAGTAAAAAGGCCAAGTTTTTCCGTATCAGCGAAAACAAATGCAGAAACATTTGAACTGAAATGGAGTAAGGAAAATAGTCGATATGAAGTAACATTATCCGATACCAATAAGGTTTTATCAAATTATACAGTATCAGTAGATGGCTATAAGGTGAGTCGAAGTGAGGATAAGCTTACATTTTATACGAAAAATACTTTGACAGGAACATCGGACGTTACTCTAACGGCAAGGAATGGAATCGTTAAAGTAACAGGAAATTGTGTTTTTTGGAGTTTGCCAGGTGGAAATAGTCGTTATCAGGAATTCATTAGTACCGTTCCAGATAGTGAGTCAGTTTTCGCTTATTTGAAATTAAAGACAAATCCTATTGGTTATGGAGAAATTGTGAAAAAGGACAGTTCCACAGGAAATGTTTTGGGAGGAGCTGTTTATGGCATTTATAAAGACAAAGGCTGTACCAGTGTAGTAGAAAAACTGACAACGGACCAGAAAGGATATGCAAAATCATCTCATTTAAATGTTGGTACTTATTATGTAAAAGAGATAAAAGCACCAGCAAATTATGTTCTTAGTTCCACGGTTTATACATTAACCGTTAAGGCTGATGAGGTGACTACATTGACTGTAAAGGATAAAGGACAGAAAGGACGTCTTACCATTTATAAAAAAGGTCAGGTACTTACAGGATGGGACGGCATGAATTTCATGTATGAAACAGGTAATCTGCCAGGAGCGGAATTCAGGGTAACTGCAGGAGAGAATATTTATCGCGCAGATGGTACGAAAAAGTATCCTAAGGGTGACATTGTAGCAAAACGCTTAGTAACAGGTGTAGATGGTTCTGTAACATTAGAAAATCTGGAACTTGGAACATACAGTGTAGCAGAAATCAAGTCACCAGATGGTTACAAGATAAATGCAAATGAGAAGCTTGTAACCATATCCTATAAAGGTCAGACCGTAGAGTTTTCTGCGGCATCTACATCTATAACGAATGCAAGGCAGAAAGCAAAGGTTAAGATTGTGAAGCAGGATAGTGAAAATGAAAAGCCATTGGCAGGAGCAGAATTCGGTTTTTATGCAGCTTCTGCTATTAAAAATAACAGTGTAAGATAATTGTTAATAAGGATGCATTACTTGAAACAGTGGTTACTGGAGAAGATGGAGTAGCATCTATTTCAATAGATCTGCCATTAGGTTATACGTACTATATAAAAGAAATAAGAGCTCCTGTTGGTTACATTATAAATGAAGATCGAATCGAAGTTCCATTAACGTATGAATGACAAGACATTTCGGTTACATCAAAGGAAGTAATCTGCTCGAATTTGCCGATAACAGTGGAGTTTCAGAAAATCGATAAGAATACAGGCAAAATGATAGAAGGAGCTAGACTTTGTTTATTGGATGAAAATGAAACAATCTTGGAATCATGGGTAAGTCAATCCAACAAAAGCCATGTGGTGAAAGGATTGAAAATAGGAGCATCCTACATTTTGAGAGAAGAATCAGCTCCTCATGGCTACCTGAAAGCAGATGATGTCTTATTTACAATAGCAGATACGGGTGATGTGCAAACTATTATAATGGAAGATGAGGTTCCAACAGGCACAATTATTTTGAATAAGGAAGGAGAGTTTTTAGATACAGCCGATCCAGTAATAGCAAATGGAAATTATTTATCCTATTTGTTCGGTTATGTAACTGGGAGTCTGCAAGGGGTAACATTTGAACTGTATGCAGATGAGGATATTAGAAATGTAGATGGAACACAGGTATTTTATGAAAAGGGAGAACTGGTAGCGGAATTAGTAACGGATGAAACAGGTGTTGCATCTATTGAAGGCTTACCTCTTGGAAAGTATTATTTAACGGAAACCAAAACTGCCGATAGCTATGTATTGGATTCAGAGCCGATTCATTTTGAATTAGCTTACCAAAATCAGGATACAGAAGTTATATATGCGGGAATTGATGTTGAGAATGTCAAGGAAAAGTTAAAAGTAAGGATAGTGAAATCAGACGCAGAAACGGGTGAGCATTTAGAAGGTGTTACATTTGGACTGTATGCAAAGGATGATATTCTAAATACAAAAAATGAAGTTATATTAAATAAAGATAGTCTTATTGAGATAGCGGTTACGGATCAGAAAGGAGTTGCTGAATTTATAACAGAGCTTCCATTAGGAAGTTACTATGTGAAAGAAATAAAGACAGTGGATGGGTATGTACTATCTGATGAACGGTTTGAGTTTGTGACAGAATATCAGGGGGGGCAAGGTAGAAGTTGCAAGAGGTAGATCTTGAACTTGTAAATTATCCTACAAAGGTTCAGATTACAAAAATGGATTATTCTGGTCAAAATGTGTTAAGTAGGGCAGAGCTTTCCTTATGGAATATGGAAGGCGAGCATATTGAACAATGGGTTTCATCAAAGGAAGGACATGTAATTGAGAGGCTGCCAGTGGGAAAATACATTTTAAAAGAAGAGGCAGCACCTTTTGGTTATGTGATTGCAGAGGATATTGTATTTGAGGTTTTAGATACAAAGGAATTGCAACACGTCGTTATGAAAGATGACTTAGCAAAGGGAAAGATACGCTTGCAAAAATCAGATGGTATGACAGGCAAGGCATTGAAAGGAGTGGAGTTTGAAGCTAGAAGTACGGATGGAACGGTACTGGGAACATTAATTACTGATGAGAATGGCTTTGCGGAGTCTATGGATTATGAAATTGGAAGATATGAAAATGGAGAATTCGTGGAGTATGTGAAGTATTATCTGGTGGAAACGAAGGCTTTGGATGGGTATGTGCTTTGTGATGATGTTATGGAAGTTGTGTTTGAATATGTGGATGGGACAACAAAATACATTGAATATATGGCGGAGATAGAAAATGTAAGAGAAGTGACGGTACCAGAACTGTCAAAGACGGGAGATAGGTGGAGATGGTGGTGGGGGGGTGGTGGAGTAATGCTAGGAACTATTGAATTTATTTTGTTTAAAATGAAATTGGAATGTGGAAAATAAAGTGGTATAATGAAAAAAATGGAATTTTACAAAGGATGATAATTTTAATTGAATAAACCAGGAGGAGAGTATAATGGCATTACCACAAGCAGAAGGAATTCAGATAGAAGTAATGGATTTACCACCAGAAGGACATAGGGTAGTTCTAGGAACTGCGGGAAGTGGAAAAACAACACTTGCGATTTATCGTGCAAAGTATTTATCTAGCATAACAGATGATGGAAAGGTTTTGTTATTAACATTCAATAAAACTTTGGTGAAATACTTAGAGGCTATTGCAGGAGGAGAGTTGAGTAATGTAGACGTTAGAAATTATCATCATTTTGCACGTGGATATCTTAATGCAAGAGGTAAGATGAAAGGGCGTAATTTGATTGTTTCTGGAATGGAAGATGGAGAAAATAGAAAATTAATATTAGTAAAAGAGGCTCAAAGAAATGTAATAAGGAATGTAGGGATTAATAGTACACTTAAAAGAGATGGAGAAGTTTTTCTTGAGGAAATTAGTTGGATCCAAAAAATGGGTATAAAATCTTTAGAAGAGTATAAATGTGCAGAAAGAATTGGAAGAGTTGGGACTAGAATTATTAGAGAAAATAGAAAATATTTCTATATGGTATATGAGGAGTATAAGAATGTTAGAACATCAGAGGGTTACCTCTATGATTGGGATGACATGGCGAGTGCTGTGTTGGACGAATTTACAAATGATAATAGCCGTCGAATGTATAAACATATCGTAATAGATGAAGGTCAAGACTTGTCACCAGTAATGCTCAAATCTTTAATCAAAGCTATACCAGCAGATGGTTCTTTAACTTTTTTTGGTGATGTAGGACAGCAGATTTATGGAAATAGGGTATCATGGCATTCTGCTGGATTAAATGTTAACAATAAGGAAATATGGAGATTTGACAGAAATTATAGAAATAGTAAGCAAATTGCTAAGCTTGCTCTTGCTATTGCAAAATCTAAGTATTTTGCTGGGGAATCTGATTTAGTTGAGCCTGTGATGCCAAAAGCTTCTTCGCCTTTACCGGCATTAGTAAAATTTGATGATGAAGTACAAGAAATAGAATGGTTGAAAGATACCGTTAGTAAAATGCCTAGAAATGGTTTGATTGCTATATTAGTAAGAAGCAGGAAAAAGGTTGATGAAATTGATGGTATGGTAAGAGAAATAGGTATAAGACCACAAGTATTAAAAAGCAAAATGCAAGCATTAAATAATAATGCTCCACTATCAATTGGAACGTATCATTCGGCAAAAGGATTAGAATTTGATACTGTAATACTTCCATTTTGTTCTACTAGTGAACTGCCTAGTCAAGATAGGATAACCGCATTAGAAAGTAGAGAGGAAGCATTAAAAGAAGAAGTCAAATTGTTATATGTTGCGGTAACACGTGCTAAAAAAGGATTAATTATTACTTGTTCGGGAGAAAAGACAGAGTTATTACCAGAGAATACTGAAATGTTATATGATGAGAGGGAGAATCTATGAGTATAATTGAAATACAAAATGATATATCCTCACGAAAGATAACAAGATTATGTCATTTTGTGCATACAAATAAATTGTTACACATCTTAAATTCAAGTGAAGGGATAAAAGCAGTAGATTTTATTGATGAAGATGTGTTGGTACAGAATGATAAGGAACGTTATGATGGAAAGACTAAGTATGTAAACTGCTCAATTCAATATCCAAATTATTGGTATTACAAAAGAGTGAAAGACAATAATCCTTTATTTAAAGATTGGGCTATTATTTTCATTGATCCTATTGTTATGACTTGGGATACAACTATGTTTTGCCCAGTAAATGCAGCAACAGCAAGAGGAAAATACATTGAGTCAGGCTATGATGGATTTAGAAAAATTTATGAAGATAGCATACCAGAAGCTAAATATCCACGGGCTAGAACACCAAGGATGTTAAGGAATGCACCAACGGATGATCAGGCTGAGGTACTTGTTTTTCAGAATATACCGAGAGAATATATTACTGGAATTGCTTTAGATAGTGAGAAAAATGCTAAACTAAAAGGAGCAGAATGGAAGTTACTAAATGATGTTCCGCAATTTGATATTTATGTGTCCCCTGAATTGTTTTCAGATGTTACGAGTAGAAAAATTAGAAATGGCGAGGCTCCATTAGAAATTAAATATGAGGAGGCTGAATTGAATGACGATGCTAGCAAAGACTAAGTATACGGGAGCGATGTTAGGAGCTTCAATTGGTGATGCTTTAGGCTGGCCAAATGAACAGAATAGTAGAAATATTAATCATAAGAAAAATAGTTATAATAAAAATTTTGTTTCATGGAGAAGAAAAAGTGGAGGAAGATTCTGGCCACACGAAGAAAAAATTGCTGCTGGTGAATATAGTGATGACACTCAACTTCTTATAGCTACCTTAAGAAGTTTGTTAAAAGGAAGTAAATGGAGTACTTTTTTTATGCAGTCAGAACTACCTACTTGGCTAGTATATGAAAGGGGAGGAGGAGGAGCTACCAAAAGGGCGGCTGAATGCTGGAAAAAGGGAAATCATCCATGGGATGAGAAAACAAACTCCTACAATGATGTAAAAAGATATTTTATGGCTGGTGGTAATGGTGTTGCAATGAGGATAATGCCTCATGTTTTTTGTAATGAAAACGATATTTCAATGATTATGAAACAAGTAGTTCTAAACGGAATGTATACGCATGGTCATCCAAGAGCCTTATTGGGAGGGATGCTTTATGCATATGGTATACAGTATATATTGACAAAAGAAAGTACATTAGGATACGGTGAGTTAATTCAAGATATGATTGATAATAAAGTATATTGGAGTAGTATTCCGAGTGTAAATAATTTTGATAATTGGATATTATGTGCCGAGAGAGTATTGCATGAGGATTATAGAGAGTTATGGAATAGTATTGTTCATGAGACACTTGAATTATTAGAAGTAGCTAAAAGGGGAATTGATTTAGGGGTATTAGATATTGGTAATGAAACATTAACAAAATTAGGGTGTTTCAACAAGGAATGTAATGGTGCAGGTAATAATACTGCTGTAATTTGCATATATCTATTTTCTAAATATGCTGATGATCCAGTAAGGGGTTTAGTTGAAGCAGCCAATTTACGTAATGCTGATACGGATACAATTGCATCCATGGTAGGCGGTCTATTTGGTGCATTGTATGGAGTTGATTGGATTCCTCTAGAGTGGAGAATGGTACAAGACTACAATATGTTTGACAAATTGATAGATTTATTGATTAGTGGTAGGGACTGTATATCATTACATGACAAGAAACTTCCGTTATTTGGAAAAGATACGGTATTTAAAATGAATAAAGGCGATTCATTAATATTACTACCATTCGGAAAAGTTACATTATGTGAAATAGAAAATGAATATAATTCTTATAAAAATATAAAGGTGCTTATTAGGGTTTTGAAAACAGAATATGAACAAACTATCTATGTAAAAAAACTTGAGAAAATTAAAGACAATTCATACAAAAATGAAGAAGTTTCTGATAAAATTGCATTGAAACAGCAAGATGCCAATAAAGCTGAGAAGAAGATTATGCTATCATCAAATGAATTAATCAAAATACATCATGAGTTAAAGAAAGTAACTAAAACAGAAGATTTTATTAATATTCTTAATGAAATGGTTATCGAGATGCAAGAACATAATTTTGAGTTAAATAAGGAATTTATAACTGCATTGAAAGATAAATGGAATAAATATAAAATAACAAAAAAAGCTTTAAATAGTGTTGCAGATATTTTGAGAGCAAATATTTAAGCTGTGAAAAGAAAGTACCCGCAAATCCTGTAGGTACTTTTTTCATGCCCAAAATACCATAAACTTACCACCAGTAAAACTTACCCTCACATTCTCAAACTGCCTCCAAAACCTATAGTCACACCCGATAATAAGGGGTCTTAGGGGCATCCCCTAACCAGTTGTACTTTGTATTATAAAGTGCGTATCTGGCAAATGCCTAACGGCATTTGAAAGTCGGCTAAATAAAAACAGAAAAGGAGAAAAATACCTGACAAACCCAAGAAAACAATATCTAAGAACCTTTTGCTTATCGGAAACGAAGAAATTCAGCTCGGAAATCAAGCAGAGGGGGTGTCGCACTAAGAAATTAGTGCGCACCTCCTTTTTCGTACAAAAAATAACTGCCAGACCTCGAAAGAATCCAGCAGTTAGTGTAAAATATAAGTATGCAACAACCTATACATTTACAAAAAGATTATACAAAAAATGCAAGCGGTTATCAACTAAAACTTCCGCTAAATATTGAAACAATTATTCCTAAAGATGATTCTGTGCGGTTACTAAGTCAGTTTGTGGAGGCAATGGATTTGACTGACCTATATTCTACATATGAAAGAATAAATACAGTATCCCCAAGAACACTTCTTAAAATTATGCTTTACTCTTACATGAATGGAGATTTTTCCACACGTTCCATGGAGCTTAACTGTAAGAGGGATATTAACTTCATGTTCCTTTTGGAAGGTGCGCCGGCACCTGACCATTCCACATTTGCACGTTTTCGAAGCATTCATTTCGCCCCTTGCGCAAAACGTATTCTTGCAGAGATGTCCAATGCACTTTTTGACTTGGGCGAAATCTCAGGCGAGACCATTTTTATCGACGGCACAAAAATGGAAGCCAGCGCAAATAAGTATACATTTGTCTGGAAAAAGGCTGTAACAAAAAAACAGGCAAAACTTCTTATTAAACTCGCCGATTTTGCCGCTGCATGCGAACAGCTTTACGCTCTAAAGAAAAGCGAAAATGTGGTTTTTGTCCATGGTACTGG
>CALFNR010000101.1:0-6912 GCA_937903005.1 uncultured Lachnoclostridium sp.
CCATTTTTATTTCCTCCTATGTTCATGTTATTGTATACTATATATTACAAATATAATACATACTAATATTTTATCAGTTAGATGTTATTAATTCAATTCCGACTATAAAGTTCGTCTATAATAATCTAGAGAAAATATCAATTAATGTTCCACAGACCATGCCTTCATAGTGTTCAACACTTTTATAAGTTCCTCCTCTGAGATGATATACGCACCATTGCATATAAATATTTTAGGAAAGGTCCGCTAAACACACCTCTTTCATATGCAAACTGCTAATATCCCTTTAATGTTGTTTCATCTTTTACTTCTATATCTCCGGCTTCCATCGTTTTAAACGTATCACCATGATAAACATTTTCTAACGCCAGAATCATAGTCCGCTGTTTTTCTCCTTGATTCATATAATATCTCATCTGGTCTTTTATATGGTAGTTGAATTAATAAAAGTGAAAATTTCCAAAAGAGAAAAATGAAGCATCATTGCAACAACACTTCATTTTGTTTCAAATTGAACTGGTTGATCAATTCTCAAGCTGATAATGAATCATTAATCTATCATACCTGTTACTTACCAATTCCGTATTCAGTTTTTCCTTTCTTGCTTTCAGCGCTAACAAATCAGATTTTTTACTATATCCCTTTTTATAAGCCTTATTACACTTCTTAATATCCTGATTAATCTCTTTCATTTTATCCTTACAACGCTGTACGGATACAGTTGCTTTCTGATATTGTTTCAATAACTTTTTCACATTAGTACTTATTGCTCTCTTCTGCACTGTTTGTTCTGCAGTAATCATATCAATCTGATTATTACAGTACTTTTCTAAATCTTTGCTATCCGAAATTCTCCCAACTAAATTAGCAGAATACTGCTTGTACATATCAACTTTCCATTCATAATTTTTATACTCAGGCTGCTCCATAAATTTCTTTTCGTACTCTTTTTGACTTTTTATCTCGAAACTTACAGGTAATCTAGATGCAATACAGAAGCTCTTTAGCCTAGTCTCCTCCATAATATCAGCAATTATTTCCTCTCTTTCTTGTTCTAAATCTTCTGTCATAACTCTTAAATCCCATATATTTTGCTGAATCGTTTTGATGACTTCACCTTTTCCATATTCTAACCTTTTCTTCTTATTTTCAATGCTTAGTTCATAAGAATACTGCTCTTTCACTGCCTGATAGTATTTCTTATATGCTTCCATTTCAGTAAGCTGATAATACTTTGATAATAATTCGTTCTCTTTTTTTGATTGTTTGACTTTAATAATGGCATCACCATTTTCTTCATAGAACAGATAATCTTGCATAGATAACCAATTTTCCTGAGTTGACAAAAGCAAATTATCTCGAACACTAGCCTCAAGATTAGCAGGCTCATATGACTTTTCCTTTTCTAAGGCAGTATTATACCTCTCCTTATTAAGCTGATACTGTATCCTTTTTGCTTCAATATCAAGGCTCAATGAAGTATATTCGACAGAATTCTTTTTATACGCTTTTAGCACCTTTGAGCTATCATCTGTTTTGGCATAAACAAAAAACTCCTGTGATATAAAAGACAGCACTAGAATAGCACCTATTAATGTTCTCAATATTCTATTCATATTTTCTCCTATCTTACAGTAAGACTTTCGTCAAATTGTTTCGTCAGTGGTTCAAGGAAGAAGTCAATTACACGACGGCTTCCAATTTTTATCTCAACAGTTCCTTCCATACCCGTCTTTAACGCAACAGAAGGATTTTTCTCTAAGAATGCCTTCGAATCAATTACTATCTTTATCTTATATATTTCTTTTCCATTTTGTAGCACTTGAGAGTCATTTCCTACATAATTTACTCTGCCTTTTAAAAGACCAAACTCCTGATAGTCAAATGTACTAAGCTTTATTTTTACTTCCTGATCCTGTTTTATGTAACCGATATCACTGGTATTGACATTCGCCTCCATGATAAGCTCAGAATTATCTGGTACAATCTCAATCAAAGCAGTTGCCTGTGGTACTACTGCACCGATAGTGTTCACTGCCATTGTTTTAATTACGCCATCACAAGGCGATACAATGGTGGAAGATTTGATTTGCTTCTCATATTGGCTAATACTAATATTTGCTTGCTTAAGCTGAGCCTGCTGTTCCACAATCTGTGACTTGACTTGAGCGTTATACTTTATACCAATCCCCTTCTTTGCTTCTCTTGACTTATAAATCGTATTCTCCTTTTCTGCAATTGCTACATTCTTTGCCTCTATCTGCTCCTTAGTTTCCATAATACTTAATTCTATGTCACTAATAGAATCTCCTATATCAGCTTTATTGTTTTCCACAATTGTTTCTTGTACTGAAATATTTCCTTCTATTTCTTCCAACTGGTTTTCTATTTGCTCAAGGTCCGCTTTTGTTACAATTTCTGCTTCAAATAGAGACTGATATTCTTTCTGCTTTTTCAACAATGATTCTTTCCTGTTGTTCAAAACACGAAGCTGTTCTTCTTGACTTGTCCCTCTTTTTAGTTTTCTTTTTAAATTTGTTCTTTTCTTACAAAGCGACTGAAGCTGCACCTTTAAGACATCAAGACTGCCTTTCTCTTCCTCAATTGAAGCTTGTTGTTCGTCAATTTTCCTATCGAATTCTGACAGTTCGGTTTCTTTCTCCTGCTTAATCGATCTTATATATTCCAATACGTCTCTTTCTTCTTCCGTGCTTTTGGAAGATTGTTTAAAGGTTATATTTTCATCCTTTAGGAGTTTCTTTAACAGCTTTATTTTCAGTGCCGCAATGTCTTTCGTGGACTGATAATATGCCAACGTATCTTCATTCGTATCTGTATTTAACTCCAGAAGTATCTGTCCTTTATGAACTGTATCCCCTTCTTTGGTGGTAATTGCCTTCACTGTTCCATTCACTTCTGACTGTACCGTCTGCACACCCATAGCAGTAACGATTTTACCTGTTGCAGTAGCATTTTCGTCAATGCGGCTAACACTAGACCAGACAATAAATGCAATCACAACCACAATAATAATCCAGATAATTGTATGCCCTAATGGTGACGCTGGTTTTTCTATAATTTCTAATGCCTCTGGAAGAAAGTCCCTCCTGAGTTTTTCATCTCGCTTTATTTGTCTTCTTTTAAACATACATTTCCCTCACTTTAAATATTTGCCTGCTGCTGTTGCAATAAATGATAATAAAGACCTTTCTTCTCAATCAGTTGTGTCTGTGGTCCATATTCCACTATTTGACCACGATCGACAACCATAATCAAATCTGCATTCTTTAATGTAGATAGCCGATGGGCAATTATTAAAGTCGTTCTGTTTTTACATATCTGATCCAGATTCTTTTGTATTATGCTTTCGGATTCATAATCTAGAGCAGATGTAGCCTCATCAAATATTAGGATTTTGGGATTCGTAAGAAGCGATCTTGCAATCGCAATTCGCTGCTTTTGTCCGCCTGAAAGGCCTGTTCCCTTTTCTCCCACCATTGTGTCATAGCCTTCACTCAATTCACAAATAAAATCATGAGCACCAGCGATTTTCGCAACACGCACAATCTCTTCAATACTTGCAGCTGTATTTTGTAAAGCAATATTTTCTCGAATAGTAGCATTAAACAGGAAATTTTCCTGCAATACCACACCAATTTGACGTCGAAGCCAAGCAGGATCTGTTAGAGCAATATCCATACCATCAATCAAAATCTTACCACTCTCTGGAATATACAATCTCTGTATCAGCTTGGAAATCGTACTTTTTCCAGACCCACTTCGTCCTACTACTCCTACTACTGTATTAGGACGAATGCCAAAACTCATATTTTTAATAACTTCTGCTGCATCCGGACGGTATCTGAATGTAACTTTATCAAAAAAAATATTCCCCTTTAATGCTGGTAATCTTGTGGCGGTTCCTTCCATTGTTGGTTCAGGCTTAGAGTTAAAGATATCTCCTAAACGTTTAATCGAAATGGATGTCTGCTGAAAATCCTGCCACATCTGTACGAGACGTAACACTGGCTGGCTAACCCTTCCAGACAGCATACGAAACGCAACCATTTCACCAACCGATAACTTTCCTTCAATTACAAGTCTTGCACCAAAATATAAGATAGCAAGATCGCAGGTTTGCTGCACAAACTGCGCAACTGCACCAGCACTATTTCCTAGAATACTTGTTTTAAATCCTGCTTTTGTATAATTGGCTAAAAGCCCTTCCCACTTTTTCTGTACATCTGGTTCTACTGCAAATGACTTAATGGTTTGAACTCCTGTAACCGCTTCCACTAGATATGACTGCTGTTCTGCACCTGTATTAAACTTTTCATCAAGTCTTGATTTTAAAATTGGTGTAATAACAGCTGAAATTATAACCAAAACTGGTAATGATGCTAAACATACCCAAGTAAGTTTAACACTATAGAAAAACATAATAATGATGTATACAATAATGAATAAAGTATCTAACAATGTTGTCATTGGAACACCAGTTAAAAATCTTCGTATATTTTCTAATTCACGGACTCTGGCAATCGTATCTCCGACTCTTCTAGACTCAAAATATCTAAGCGGCAATTTAAATAAGTGATGAAATAAACGGCAGCTTAAAATCACATCAATTCGGTTTGTAGTATGAGTAAACACATAGTTTCTAGCAATTGATAATATCATTTCAAATATATTTATTAACAATAGCCCCAGTGCAAGCACATCTAACGTTGAAAGACTATTATGTGTTAATACTTTATCAATTACTGACTGTGTAATCAGTGGTGAAAAAATCATGAGTATTTGCATCATCAGTGCTGCTGCAAGTACTTCAATAAATGGCCTTTTATATTTTAATATAGAAGGAATAAACCACTTTAAACCGAATTTTAAATCCCTGGTCCCTATGTCTCTCGGTATCACTAGAATCGTTTCTCCATCCCAAATATTATTAAAATCCTCCATTCCAATTACTTTAGGACTTCTCTCATACGCTTCCAGCATAAGCACTTTATTCTCATCTGCTTTTGCTACCACACCATATTCACCCGTTTTCAGCTTTACAATAGCTGGTAGTGTTAATCTATGTAAACTTCCTTTTTTTCCGTTTATCACTTTCACTTTTAATTTTAAATTCTTTGCCCCTCGAAGTAAATCATCTGTCATGTATTTCTTCCCTTGCATTGCCATGTTATGTCTTAACTGCATCTCGTCTGCAGGAATCCCATAATAATTTGCCACAAGCACAAGACTATGTAATCCAGAATCTAGCTCTCTTTTCGTTGTTTCCATTCTAATTCCCCAATCTTAAAGTATTCCATTACTAATTATAAAGTAAAACTTTTCAAAGGTAAATCATGTTATCTCTATTAGATAAGGAGACTGCACATTTCTATGCAGCCTCCTTAAAGTTATTGGATGAACTCTATTACTTGGTCCACATTTCTGTAATATTTGCAGTAGTATCTATGTTTTCTTCTATTGGTGAAACAATCATTGCGTCATCCGTTTCAAAGCTTGCCATGGATTGAACAAGGGACTCAACTTCTACAAATGTTTCAGCATTGCCAATTCCAAGTTCTTTTTCTTTGTCCATGATGAATGATAAATCTTTTACTGCCATCTCATCACCACTTGCTAAATCCAATCCATTGATATCATCACTTGTAAATGTTACTCCATTGGCAAACTGGAATTGCTCGATCTGATATCTAGTACCACTATAATAGCTGGAGATAGTAACTTTATCCTCTAAGTCACCATATCCGATGATTAAATCTGCATTATTTCTCTTTAAGAAAGTATTGCTTGAGTCAATTCCTTCACCGAATTGGATTGTATCAATATTGCCTTTCGTTGTATCATCGTCATAAATGATGTCCTGTCCGTCATGTAAACTGATTACATAAGTATCATTTCCTGCATTTCCACGAAGAGTATCATTTCCTGCTCCACCTATTAAAATATCATTTCCTGCTCCACCATAAATAGTGTCGTTTCCAGATTCTCCGGCTAAGATATCATCTCCGTTTCCACCTTCCATATAATCATCACCAGTGCCGCCACTTATAGTATCATTGCCGTTTTCACCGTAGAGTTTGTCATTGTCGCTGCCACCTGATAATGTATCGTTTCCTTCTCCGCCGTAAAGAACATCTTCTCCTTCGTCTCCATACAATGTATCATTTCCACCATATCCATAGATTGTATCATTTCCGCCAAGTCCGTGGATAACATTATCAATTCGTCCTGGTTCATAACCATATCCCTGCAATACGTCATTTCCTTCTGTTGGGATTAACACCTTATCAAGAACATCTTCTAGTGTCCATTCAGTTCCATCTGCAAACTGGATTTTCTCTATCGCATAACGGTTCACAAGTGTGCTGTTTGTTTCTGAGAAATAGTTCTGGATTGTAATCGTATCTTCACTATCCTCAAATGCAATAACAAGATCCGCGTTTACTCTTGATACAGATACCATATCTTCTGTTATATCTTCACCAAATTGAAGGACGTCAATATTTCCTGCTGTTGTATCATAATCACAGATAGTATCCTGACCATCTCCTAAATTATAAATGTAAGTGTCATTTCCTGCATCTCCACGAAGCGTATCATTTCCTGCTCCACCTGTTAAGATATCATCTCCACTTCCACCATAGATAGTATCGTTTCCTGTTCCACCATCTAAGATATCATTTCCATATCCTCCTTCCATGTAGTCATTACCTGTTTCACCAAATATAATGTCGTTTCCATTTTCACCATATAGCTTATCGTTGCCTGCTCCGCCGTAGAGTTTATCGTCACCTTCTCCACCATATAAGGCATCAAGCCCTTTATCACCATATAAGGTGTCATTTCCACCATATCCATAGATTGTATCATTTCCGCCAAGTCCGTGGATAACAT
>CALFNR010000102.1:0-34111 GCA_937903005.1 uncultured Lachnoclostridium sp.
CTGTTTGAATCTGTGTGAGATTCTTCCTTACTTGAGAAGGAGAAGAAGTACAGAAGAAATCTTCACTTCTGCACTGAAAGAGGCAGATTTTGAGTCTTGTGACAGAATCTATGTAGGTACATCGTTTTGTGGCAAGTATTTTTTGCAACAGTCCGTTAAGGAGTTAGAAGAACTATTTTCCTTCTGTGAAGAAAAGAACATAAATGTCACACTTGTAATCCCAACATTTTCGGAAGGAGATTTGGAAAATGGGAAAAAGCAAATCGCGAAAATCGTCAAATTAGGGAAGAGTGTAATGGATGAATTTACAGCCAACGATGTGGGTGTTCTCTCTTATTTAAGAGAATTTAATAAGCATATCAATACTGGCCGACTATTTATGAAAGATTACAGAGACCCAAGATACGAAGAATATTTTCATATACCTTGGAAACCAAAGATGTTTACCAGCTATTTTAAAAAATTACTTAAGAAATATCAGATTAAGAGCTGTGAGTTTGATGCTACCCATAAGTATATGGATTTTTCAGAAGTACCAGAAGATATTATTCCAGCAATTCATGTTCCTTACACTTATCAGACAGTTGGACGAATTTGTGAGTATGCATCCATTGATAAGGATATTTCGAAAAAATTTCGTCCAAACGATATCTGTCACAAAAGTTGTGCTGAGAATCTTGTAAAATATGCCGTATCCGATGGAAATATGGAATATGTAAAATTTGGTCGGACCGTTTATTTTAAACATCCAGGATTTGAACTGAAAGGACTAGACTTATATCGACTTATTTATTTTCCAATCGACATGAAATAGAAACACTATTAATATAGAAGAAAGAGGTATGTTTTGAAAGCATTAGTTCCATTTAATAATGAAGATTATTTTGAGGCGTACAGCCAAGCAGGAGCAGGAGAGTTTTATATTGGTTTTTATGATGAGGCATGGCAAATGAAATTTGGGAAATATGCAGATTTAAACCGTTTAACTGGGTATAAGGAATCGGCTAACCGCTATACCTTTGAACAAATCCTTCCTATTATAAATATGGTGAAAAACAGAAGACTGTCTATATATGTCACATTTAATTCGAGTATTTACACCCAGGAACAGCTTGATTTTATGGAGCAGTATATGCAGCCTCTCCACGATGCAGGAGTAGATGGGATTATTGTATCGTGTCCAGAACTGGTTGAGATAGCTAAGAAGTATCGAATAAATGCTGTTATTAGCACCATAGCAGGAATTTATAATTCAGACATTGCAAGGTTTTATTGGAAACTTGGAGTAGAACGAATTATACTGCCAAGGGATTTGAGTGTGGATGATATTGAAAAGATTGTTACGGCAGTGCCTGATGTGGAATATGAAGTGTTTATGATGAGAAATGGATGCACTTTCTCCGATTCTAATTGTCTGGGTCTTCACCGTTCAGAAAAGAGTGCCATTTGTGCAACTTTATGTAATGCGCCGAGCCAGTTAGTCTATGCCACAGGAGGCTTTCAGGCTAAACACAATATGGAAATGAATAATCTGCTGCTTCAGAATGTATTTCATTCCTATTCATGTGGTCTTTGTTCCCTTTACCGATTCGTGAAAATGGGAATTGCTGCGGGTAAAATTGTAGGACGAACCGATGATTTTGAAGAAGTCTGCGAAGATATTAAACTAATATGTGACAATGTGAACATTGCAAAACAATGCAAATCAGAAGAAGAGTATTTAGAAAAAATGCTTTTTCCTTCAAAAAATATGATTATGTGCAAGATGGGAATGAGCTGCTATTACCCAGAAACCAGGTTTTAGTTCATTTCGTGTTTAAAATAGCTACATTATGGAACAATAAGGTTTTCATCCCTGATGTAATGGGTTATAATTTACTCATAAGTTAAACAATTTTAAAAGAGGGTTATCCTAAGAGGGGTTATTTGTACGGTAAATATGATTCACTTACGTGCGATTCAGGATAAATGTTGAGTCCGTTAGTAACTATATAAAATTAGAAAAAGTATGCGCGTATGGTTACAAGGATTAATAATCGGAAAGAAAACCGCAAAAGACGGATCAGCTTTATTGTGGAATTGACAATGTGAAAGCTTTACAAAAGCTTCTAGTGGAATCATAAAAAGCAGGCTTATCACCTGACAAATATTTATGGGCAAGGTATTTCAGGAAAAGCTGCTCGAAAGAAGATGCAGAGCAGGTTACCTTCCAGAGGGCAAACTGGAAGGTATCCTGTAAGAAACTGCATTGGATGTGTGCAAATGAAATGTGAAATTATACTGATTTACAGTTTTAATAAATATGTTATTAAGAATAAAATTCTTTTGAATCAATATTTTTTAATAGAACTTCCGAAAAGGAAAAACAGGCTTTACAGACTAACAACGTATGTTAGTCTGTAAAGCCTGTTTTTCGCCCAAATTTAACAATACTTGACTTGAAACTGATTTAATTATACAATTTTGAACGAGGTAAGTATATGAAATGAGAGTTATATTTTAGAGCGAAAAGGAGAAAACTATGGATAAATGTTTGATATGTGGTGGTCAGGAGTATACAGTCATACATAGAGGAACAAGAGATATTGAAACTATTGATGTTTTAAAATGCAATACATGCGGTGCAGTAAGGTTGTCTTCATTTGAACAGATACATGATGGTTTTTACGAGAATTCAGGTATGCGTGAGAACAAGGAGATTGCAAAGCTGACAGAAGAGTCGAAAGATGATGTTCGTAGGGCAACATATTTCATGAAAGATTATTTTGATAAAAGCATTCTAGATTTCGGATGTGGAAAAGGTGGTTATCTGAATTTGGCGAAAAACTATGCTGCTAAAGTAGCAGGCGTAGAGCTGGAAAATGAGCCGAGAGAACATTTGGTATCAGAAGGAATTGATGTTCGAAAAGATATCAATGACTTTACGGATAAGTTTGATTTTATTACGATGTTTCATGTGGTGGAACACTTAGCAGACCCGTTCCCATGGTTAGCTAGTATAAAGAATCATCTCAAGGATGGTGGAGAACTGATTGTAGAAACCCCCAATGCCGATGATATACTACTAACACAGTATGGATGTGAGGCATTTAAAAATTTTACATATTGGGGGTGTCATGTACGCTTATACACATCTAAGACTTTGGAAAAACTTTTAGAAATGGCAGGTTTTAAGATTAAATGGAGTAAGCAAATTCAAAGATATCCCTTAGCAAATCACTTGTACTGGCTGCGAGAAGGAAAACCAGGCGGCCAAAAGAAATGGAATGATATTTCTTCCCAAGTAATAAATTCAGAGTATGAGCGTATTTTAGCGGAAAAAGGGATGTGCGATACCTTATTAATTTCTGCAGCCCTAGAATAAAAAAGTTCGCATCCTTGCTATCGTTTCGTAAGGATGCGAACTTTTTACTGTATAGGAAATTCTGTTACACTCCATTCCCTAGCGGATAAAGTTTGTCTTTGCTCCACTAACAGGAACAGGATGTTCAATACCATTTTGCTTACCAGACTCAATACACTTTAAAATCCAAGCCATATTCTGACCAACATTCTGCATTGTCTGAAGCCCTTCTAAGTCTTTCTTTACATCATCTGGACATCCGCCATGAACCATATTCCAATAGCTTCCGGAGATAACTGGCATGTTACGAATGCCAAAGTATCTGCTAATCTGATCTAATGTAACCGTTGTTCCAGCACGTCTTGCACTTGCTACACATGCAGCAGGTTTATAAGCTAAGAAAGAACCGCCGGCCCAGAATAAACGATCCATAAAGGATGTAAGGAAACCAGATGCCCCTGCAAAATGTACTGGGGAGCCGAATACAAAACCGTCGGCGTCTTTAATTTTGTCAATTGCTGCATTTACAGTGTCTTCGTTGTATATACAGTGATGTTCTTCGTTTTTAGAACAACCTCCACAGCCAACACATCCACGAACAGCTTTATTGCCAATCTGGAAGATTTCTGTTTCTATCCCTTCTTTTTCTAATGTTGCTGCAACTTCTGATAACGCTGTATATGTACAGCCGTGAGCGTTTGGACTACCATTAAATAATATAACTTTCACAATAATTGCTCCTTTCATTATGGTATTCAATTTTAAACCTTTTATAAGTTATTATACAGTGAATAAAAAAATACGCAAGAAAGAGATTAAATATAAAAATCACATAATCCCTATTGACATACTAGGAAAAGAGGATTATTATATATCATATAAAACATATAAATTTAGTAGGGAATAAAGAGAAGATAGGAGTGTGTGGTATGAGTAATGTAAAAACAAGTATTTTAGAATTAGTGGGAAGAACGCCTCTTTTGCAGGTAAAACAATATCAGGAAAAGAATCATTTAGAAGCGAATATTTTCGCCAAGTTAGAGTATTTCAATCCAGCTGGCAGTGTAAAGGATAGAATTGCATTGGCAATGATTGAAGATGCAGAAGAGAAAGGAATTTTAAAGCCTGGAGCAACGATTATTGAACCTACTTCTGGTAACACAGGAATTGGAATTGCATCTGTTGCAGCAGCAAAAGGATACAAGGCAATTTTAACTATGCCTGAAACGATGAGTGTGGAACGACGTAAATTGTTACAGGCATATGGCGCCGAACTGGTATTAACAGAAGGCGCAAAAGGTATGAATGGTGCGATTGCCAAAGCGGAAGAACTTCATGCAAATACACCGAATTCCGTGATATTAAGTCAATTTGCCAATCCAGCGAATCCGGCGGTTCATAAAGCAACAACAGGTCCTGAGATATGGGAAGACTTAGACGGAACGGTAGATATTCTGGTGGCTGGTGTTGGTACTGGTGGAACGTTAACTGGAACTGGTTCTTATCTAAAAGAACAGAATCCAGATATTCAAGTAGTTGCGGTGGAACCAGAAGGCTCACCAGTGTTATCCAAAGGAACTGCTGGTCCACATAAGATTCAAGGGATTGGGGCTGGATTTGTTCCAGATGTATTAGATACCAATATTTATAATGAAGTAATTACAGTAAGTAATGAAGATGCATTTGCTACAGGCAGAGAGCTTGCAAGAACAGAAGGATTTTTAGCAGGAATTTCTTCAGGAGCGGCATTGTGGGCGGCAAAACAGTTAGCAATCCGTCCTGAGAACAAAGGAAAAAATATCGTGGTAATTTTACCGGATACAGGGGATCGTTACTTATCAACTCCATTATTTCAGAGTGAGAATTAATTTGACATATAAATAAAACAAGGTGAAACCTAGGGAAGTGGATTTGTTGCACGGGTAAAACCAAGAGGTAGCGGCGGCGTTATATGAGAAGATAATGGAAATTGCAGAAGAGGTTAATAAAGTATAGTTAAAATATATTTTGATGAAAAATGGCTTTCGAGGAGATGATTTCTCGTGAGCCATTTTTTATTTAGAATTTAACTTTTGGATACAAGAATCACCTTGTTTTTTAGTGAATAGTTTACATTTCGTTTTTTACGTCTTTATTATCTGGTGTAATTACAAAAATAAAAAGTTTATTAAGATAACTGGTTATCTAAATTATTTAGGAGGAATCTAGTATGCAAATAACAAATGTAAGATATGTGAAATCCACTTCAGGAGCTAAACTTAGAAGTACCGCAGCTGGCTCAACCGTTGTTAAAACACTTAGAGCGGGAGATCTGATGTATGATATTCCAGGTGTTGCTACCGTTAAAAAAGCATTAAGTGGAACTACATATATTTGGGTTAAAGTAATTGCGTATACAATTGAACAAAATTCATTAGGCTATAACTCATCTGTTTCCTATACAGGTTGGATTGCAATTGAAAACACCACTGTAGTCTCAAGAACATCACCTAGCAAATCCAGTGTTATATCTACAAATGCTAAATTGAATCAACGAAAGCAGTTGATAAATGCAAGATATATTTATAATTACCTTACAAATAAGGGATGGAGAAAAAATGCTATTCTAGCTATGCTTGGTAATATGGAAGCGGAGAGCAATATTAACCCAGGACATTGGCAAAACGAATACAAAGATCCATCAAATGGATACGGTTTGGTTCAATGGACACCATCCACAAAATATACAAACTGGTTAGGTAGTACAGATGAAAGTAAAATGTGCGATATTGACAAACAGCTAAATCGTATTATACATGAATCTGAAAAAAACCTACAATGGATAAAAGGAAAGTATTCGCCAGAAATGAGATTTTCGGAGTTTCCTACATCTACAAAATCACGTGATGAATTAACGATATATTTCTTTAAATGCTATGAGAATAATGGAAAAAATGAAGATAGTGCACGTAAATCTAATGCTGCAAAATGGGATATGCTAATTGGTTACCTAACAGATTAATTAAGTTATATTGAAAGGAGAGCTAAAAGTATGATAAAGACTCTCCTTTCATATTCTCATAATTTGAATTGGGAATATTTTAATCATAAAAGTGATAATCATAATAAAGATTAACCAAGTAAAATGTACGTCTAAATAGCATGTTTCCACATTTATAGTAAGGCACCTTATCGTTGGATAATAAGCTTTTTAAATGTTCTAGCCACTTTGATTGAGAATTCATTAAAGATTCTTTTTTATCATCTTTCAATTTTTTTAGGCACATATTATATATTTTATTCATTTCCTGATTAGACGCAGTATAGTATGGCTTGTAATCCTCTCCCATATCTTCTGAACTTAAATCGATTAAATATGCAAGCGAATCTAAATAATGTTGTCGAGCATTGATTGTGTGTGGGGATGGTGATTTATTATCGGCAGAATTTAGAATGCCTATAAGTTCGCTGTTTATTGCTTCATCGGAAAAGTCAAACCATTTAACTTCTGGAAGATTGGTAAAATCTTGAAAATCTCTATCCCAAATTTTCTTGCTTATTGGCATATCAGATATAGAATAATCGTCGTAATAGGATTGTATTTTTTCTGTATAGAAGAATGTATCCCCTAAGAAAAACAACTTGCCTATTGAATTGGAATCAGCACCACTTGAGGACATAAATATCCCAGTTGTCTTTAACTGTTCGAAACACCTATTTGGAATATAATTAGCTAATACTTTTTTATCCTTATATCGTAAAATAACATAACCATCAGCACCTTCTGCGTACAATACTATTTCAAAAATGCCATCTCCATCTAAATCAATAATTGAAAATTTAGTAAAATGATACTCACAATCGTATATAGATTTTAAGTCTTTTATGTACCCATTATATTCGTGAATGGTAGACTTGGAATAATTAGGAGCCTTATCCGTAAAACTAAGAGTTTGCTCGTTGAAAAGTACTGATTTGAAAGTCTCTACAATAGGAGATATAGAGTTTTCGTTTTTTGAAGGGGAAGGAATAATTTGGTGTTCTGTTATTCTAGTATCATCTATACTTGGTGATGTTAAATTTGGATTGTCACTATATGTACTGTGTGTATCCAGTGTTCCACAGGATGTTAAAGAAATTACTGTAAGTATTGTTATAGTTAAAAATCTCTTTTTCATTACAATCTCCATTTCGCTTATAAATTTATATCATCTATTATACCATCAAAAATAAAAAAGTCATAATGATCTTTATATTAACTTGTATTGTCTTCTATTTTATATTAACTTGTTCTGTTTAGAGCATTTTCCCATAAAAGAAGGGGGGAATGTGTCCAAGACTTTTTGTTCTTTTAAGCAATCTTTACATTCTGCAAAAAACTTTACATAATCCATACAATACTACAAAATTTTTACGTAGTTTTTACGCTTTTGAGAACGTATACTTTACACTGTTTTCTTATGATAATCTTAAAGAAATATTCAGGTAAAGAAAAATCTAAGGAGCGAATGAGTATGGACATTTTTGGTATATTAACAATGATAGGTGGATTAGCACTGTTTCTATTTGGAATGAGTACCATGGGGAATGGATTGGAAAAGGTATCTGGAGGAAAGTTAGAAAAGATTTTGGAAAAACTGACTTCCAATCCCATTAAAGCTGTATTATTAGGTGCTGGTGTAACAGCGGTAATTCAGTCTTCCTCAGCAACAACCGTTATGGTAGTTGGTTTTGTAAACTCAGGCATCATGAAGTTATCCCAATCAATTGGAATTATTATGGGAGCAAACATTGGTACAACAGTTACATCATGGATTTTAAGTTTAGGTGGTATTGAAAGCGACAACTTTTTCATTCAGTTACTGAAGCCAACTTCTTTTTCGCCAGTACTTGCGTTAATCGGTGTCATTCTAATCATGTTCTGCAAAAAAGAAAAGAAGAAAGATATCGGAACTATTTTGATAGGATTTGCGATTTTAATGACAGGAATGGAAACCATGAGTCAAGCGGTGAAACCACTTGCCGATGTTCCGGCCTTTACTAATCTGTTTGTAAAATTTGAAAATCCTATTTTTGGATTGTTAGCAGGTGCCATTTTGACAGCGATCATTCAAAGTTCGTCTGCTTCAGTAGGTATTTTGCAGGCGTTATGTAAAACAGGCGCAGTTACCTACGGTTCAGCACTTCCTATTATTATGGGGCAGAATATTGGAACGTGTGTTACCGCGTTGCTTTCAGCAATAGGTGCTAAGAAAAATGCCAAACGTGCTGCATTCGTACATTTTTATTTCAATATAATTGGAACAATCGTATTTATGACTGTATTCTATACACTGAATGGATTTATTCATTTCCATGTGTTATCCCAAGGGGCAAATGCTGCTGGAATTGCAGTAATCCACAGTACGTTTAACATTGGAGCGACTCTTTTATTATTACCATTTTCTAAATTGCTAGAGAAACTTGCTTGTGCTACGATTCGAGACACGAATGAAGAAAATGACGAATTTAGTTCTATTGCAGGAGAATTAGACCAGCGTTTCTTAGAAACACCAGGTTATGCAACACAGCAATGTAAAATGGTTGCTAGTAAGATGGCAGATTTAGTTAGTAAAAACCTTAATGCTGCAATGGAACTCCTTGAGAATTATTCCGAAGAAAAAGCAAAAAAAGTTGTAGAAATGGAAGCTCAGGTTGACCATTGTGAAGATGTGTTAGGTTCATACCTTGTAAGACTGAGCAGCAAAACTCCTTCTGTAAAAGACAGCCAGACCATAGCAGAACTGCTGCACTGTATTGGTGATTTGGAACGTATTTCAGATCATGCATCTAATATTATGGAAGCGGCAACAGAAATGAACGAAAAGGGAATTACCTTCTCGGAGCAAGCAAAAAAGGAATTAGCTGTATATAAGAATGCGGTAAAGGACATTGTAGAAATAGCTCAGGCAGTATTAAAGACAGAAGATGTGGAGCTTGCAAAGAAGATAGAACCATTAGAAGAAGTGGTAGATTGTCTCAATGCAGAAGTTAAGAGCCGTCATATCAAACGTCTTAGTGATGGAAAATGTACCATCGAATTAGGTTTTGTTTTCTCAGATTTATGTGTAAACTTCGAGCGTATTGCAGACCATTGCTCAAATATCGGTCTTTCTGTCATACAGCTTCAAAAAAGTGGTTACGATACACATGAGTATATATTACAATTGAAACGTGAGCTTAATTCAGAGTTCAATAAAGAATTTGAAGCATACAAAGGACAATATTTATTACCACAGTGTATACAGGCATAATGTGTTAGATGACGATTTGTATACCATGGTATAAGGAGGGGTAATCTTGGCACTAGTTTATATTGTAGAAGATGATAAAGATATTCGAGAGATTGAAAGTTTTGCATTAAAAAATAGTGGTTACCGGGTTGAGGAGTTTTCATCAGCTGAAGAATTTTACAAAAAACTGAAAGAGAAGAAACCAGACTTGGTTCTGTTAGATATTATGCTGCCAGATGAGGACGGACTTGCCATTGTTAAGAAGCTTCGTTCCACGCAGGATACGAAAAAACTTCCAATTATAATGGTAACTGCCAAAGGCACAGAATTGGATATTGTGAAAGGATTTGACATTGGAGCGGATGATTATTTGACAAAACCATTTGGTGTCATGGAGCTTATTTCACGTGTGAAGGCTCTCATTCGCAGAAGCTCGGATCTGAATGGAGATAAACAGCTTCGTCTTGGAGAAATCTGTATTGATGATGATAAGCATGCGGTTTATGTACAAGGCGAGCCATGTGAACTGACTTTTAAAGAATATGAACTTCTTCATCTGCTAATGAAAAATGCTGGAATTGTTGTTTCTCGTGATGTAATTATGGAACGGGTTTGGGGAAGTAATTTTGAAGGAGAGTCAAGAACTTTGGATATGCATATCAAAACACTTCGTCATAAGCTTGGCTCGTGTAAGTCTAATTTAAAAACCATTCGAAATGTGGGATATATGATGGAATAAACAATATGGCGGACTAAAGCTTAGGCTAGGAGTTCGTCATTTTTTATTAACTAGGAAAAACCTCTGCGAGTCCTTTCCTAGTTAATAAAAAATGGCCCTAAAAAGCAGGGCACAGGATGCACACTCGGGGCAAGGAAATTTGTCGCTAAAGAACAGCGATATCCCCTCGGCACGGCAAAGTGTGAGTTTCTTAAAGTAGGCTGAAAACGCGAGAGTGTGAGAAACGCGCACTTTATATGGAGGATAAACATGAGAAAGAAGATAAATTTACATTTAGTAGGAATTGCATCAATTGCAATTTTGTTAACTTTAACAATGGTAACGTACGTGTTTTATGACATATTTAAGCATCAAGTCATGAAGGATCTTAAGATTTATTCAGATTTGCTAATAAGTTCTGGTTTTTACGTGAGTGGAGAAACATTTGATGGAAACCTAAAGATGGATCACATGCGTATAACCGTAGTGGATAGTGATGGTAAGGTTGTTTATGATAGTAGTGCAGATGTGAGTAAGATGGGCAATCATAAAGATAGAAATGAGATAAAAGAAGCATTTAAAAAAGGCAGTGGTCAGGCTATACGTACTTCCCAGACCCTCGACACAAGTTCCTTTTATTACGCAGCAAAAGTGAATGATCACTATGTCATTCGTGTTGGAAGGGAGGCAAGCAGTATTTATAGTGTGTTTAAGGCAGCAGTACCTAGTATTATGATAATTCTGATTATTTTATTTGTTTTTTGTGCTATACTTGCAAGATTATGTACGAAAAGTGTAATTGAACCAATTGAGAATATGACAGCACATATGGATGAATTGCAGAATGTTCCAGTTTATAAGGAAATGAAACCTTTTGTCGATGCCATTAGCAGTCAGCATAAGGAGATTATGAGCAATGCTAATATGCGTCAGGAATTTACCGCAAACGTTTCCCATGAGCTAAAGACGCCTCTTGCCTCGATTTCAGGATATTCCGAGCTAATTAAAAGTGGTATGGCAACAGGAGACGATGTAAAGCATTTTGCGGAAGAAATTCATCGGAATGCCAAACGGCTGCTCGCTTTAATTAACGATATTATTAAGCTTTCCCAGTTGGATTCCTTCGAATTTCAGATGAAGGTTGAGCCAGTTAATCTGTATGAGATAGCTGTGAATTGTAAAGAACTCTTGACGCTTCACGGTGAAGAATTAGGAGTAACGGTTTCAGTGTCTGGTAATGACGTAGAGATTCCAGGTGGAAAATCCGCCATAGAGGAAATGGTGTACAATCTATGTGATAATGGGATTCGATATAATAATCCTGGTGGCAAGGTAACGGTAACGGTCTCAGAAGATTCGGAGTATGGTTATTTGATAGTGGAAGATGATGGCATCGGTATATCCAAAGAGGATCAGAAAAGGATATTCGAAAGATTTTATCGGGTTGATAAGAGCCGTTCCAAGGAAACAGGAGGGACAGGACTTGGACTTGCTATTGTCAAGCATATTGCTATGAATCATAATGCTAAGATTGAGATAGAGAGTGAATTAGGAAAAGGGACGAGGATTGAGGTTGCATTTCCGAAAGAGAGATAGGGTAATGTGTTTACCATCATTTTACGTACATTTCACATTTCTCTGCTTTTGGACTTTACTTACGCCTTGTATAGTAAAGACATGATATAAAACAAAGCTTAAAACAGGAGGAAATAGTATGAGGAAAACTATCGTAAGATTTGCAATGAGTATGATGTTAGGAGCAGCATTGTTAGCAGGATGTGGTAAGAAAACAGCAAGCACAGATTCTATATCTGTAATATCACGTGAAGATGGTTCTGGCACAAGAGGTGCATTCGTTGAATTAATAGGGATAGAAGAAAATGGAGTAGATAATACAACAGATGAAGCAAATATCACAAACAATACGGCAGTAATGCTGACAACAGTTGCAGGAAATGAAGCTGCAATCGGCTATGTATCTCTTGGTTCTCTAGATGATAGTGTAAAGGCAGTAAAGATTGATGGTGTAGAGGCAACAGCCGAAAATGTAGCCAATAACACTTACAGTGTAGCAAGACCTTTTAACATCGCAACAAAAGGGGAATTAAGCGATGCAGCACAGGATTTTATTAACTACATATTAAGTGCAGAAGGACAGACAATCATCGAGGACAATGGTTATATCAAAGTATCTGACGCAGGCGCATATGAGAGCAACGGTGCTTCAGGAACCGTTAAAATTTCAGGTTCTTCTTCTGTTACACCAGTTATGGAGAAAATAAAAGAAGCTTATGGAAAAGTAAATACCAATGTATCTATCGAGATTCAGGAAAGTGATTCTTCTACAGGTATGACAGATGCAGCTAGTGGAACAAGTGATATTGGTATGGCATCCAGAGCACTAAAAGACAGTGAAACAGGTGAAGGATTAACCGCTACAGAGATTGCCAAAGATGGTATTGCCGTAATTGTGAATAAAAAGAATAAACATGAAGGTCTTACATCAGAACAGGTAAAAGATATTTTCACAGGCACTACAACATCATGGTCAGAGATTGAGGGATAGTTTATGAACAGCAGAACGATATGTGAAAAAGCAATGAAGGTTGTGTTTTTCCTTGCGGCCTGTACCTCTATTATAGCAGTGGCATTCATTTGCATCTTTCTATTTGCAAATGGTGTCCCTGCTATTCATAAAATAGGGTTTAGGGAATTTGTATTAGGAGAGAAGTGGAAACCAACCAATGAAATATTCGGAATTTTTCCGATGATTCTTGGAAGTTTATATGTAACAGCTGGTGCCATCATAATAGGTGTTCCAATCGGTGTGTTTACAGCAGTTTATTTAGCAAAATATTGTCCAAAACGCTTATACCGCTTTATGAAACCAGCGGTAGATTTACTTGCAGGTATTCCATCTGTTATTTATGGATTTTTTGGATTAGTTGTATTGGTGCCATTTGTAAGAGATACCTTTGGAGGCGATGGAAACAGCATCATTACAGCTTCTATTTTATTAGGAATTATGATTTTACCATCTATTATTACCGTTTCAGAATCAGCAATACGTGCAGTGCCAGACAGCTATTATGAGGGAGCCTTGGCACTGGGAGCTACCAAAGAGAGAAGTATATTTACGGCAGTTGTGCCAGCTGCAAAATCAGGAATCTTCGCTGGAATTATTTTAGGAATTGGCAGGGCAATTGGTGAGACAATGGCAGTTATTATGGTTGCAGGCAACCAGGCAAGAGTACCAGATAGTATTTTAAAAGGAGTTCGTACCTTAACAGCTAATATTGTTATAGAAATGGGCTATGCAACAGATTTGCACAGAGAAGCCTTAATTGCAACAGGTGTTGTATTATTTGTGTTTATTTTAATGATTAACTTTGCATTCTCGTTTATGAAAAGAAAGGTGGATTAAAATGATTTTATATCTTTTGGTTATGCTTTCTGCGGCAATTACAGTAGGATGCTTTGTATTTATTATAGGCTATATTCTGGTTAATGGAATACCGTATCTTACACCGGACTTATTTGCATGGACTTATTCATCAGATAACTGTTCCATGATGCCAGCGATTATAAATACGTTAATGATGACAGGAATCGCACTTTTAATTGCTGTACCTTTGGGAATATTTGCGGCAGTTTACTTAACGGAATATGCAAGAAAAGGAAACCGTTTTGTAAAGGTGATTCGTTTGACAACTGAGACACTTACAGGAATTCCTTCCATTATATATGGATTGTTTGGAATGTTGTTCTTCGTAAATTATTTAGGATGGAGTTATTCCATTCTGGCAGGCTCTTTTACCTTAGCAATCATGGTATTGCCAGTTATAATCCGTACAACGGAAGAAGCCTTGATAGCAGTACCGGATTCCTATCGAGAAGCAAGTTTTGGCTTAGGAGCAGGAAAATTAAGAACTATTTTCAGAATTGTATTGCCACCAGCAACACCAGGTATTTTGGGCGGTGTCATATTGGCAGTTGGAAGAATGGTTGGAGAAACTGCTGCCTTAATTTATACATCTGGTACCATAACAGATGTAGCAAAGAATGTATTTAAATCGGGAAGAACCTTATCTGTGCATATGTACAGTTTATCAAGAGAGGGACTTCATATGAAAGAAGCATATGCAACGGCAGTTGTTTTAGTCGCAATTGTGCTAGTGATAAACTGGTGCTCTGGAAGGATTGCAAAAAAGTTTGTGGTGGAAGAAGGAAAATAATATGAGTGAAAAGTTTAGAGTTGAGAAGTTGCATTTGCATTATGGCAGTTTTCATGCTTTGAAAGGAATTGACCTTTCGATACCTGCCAATGAAATTACAGCATTTATTGGACCTTCTGGATGTGGCAAGTCAACCTTTTTGAAGACATTAAACAGAATGAATGACTTAGTAGAGGGCTGTAGAATAGAAGGGAACGTTTTATTAGATGGCGAGGATATCTATTCTAAAATGAACGTAAACCAGTTAAGAAAACGGGTGGGTATGGTGTTTCAAAAACCAAATCCATTTCCTATGAGCATTTATGATAATATCGCTTATGGTCCTAGAACTCATGGGATTCGTAATAAACAAAAATTAGATGCTATCGTAGAGGATTCTTTGCGAAAAGCTGCAATATGGGATGAAGTAAAAGACCGTCTTAAGAAAAGTGCGCTTGGAATGTCTGGTGGACAACAGCAGAGACTATGTATCGCTCGTGCCTTGGCAGTTTGCCCGGATGTTATTTTAATGGATGAACCAACATCAGCACTGGACCCTATTTCTACATCTAAGATAGAAGATCTGGTACTTGAACTAAAAAAACAATATACCATTGTTATGGTTACCCATAACATGCAGCAGGCAACTCGTGTGTCTGACAATACAGTTTTCTTTCTATTGGGAGAAATTATTGAGGCAGGACGAACAGAGCAGATTTTTTCTATGCCAAAGGAAAAGAAAACGGAAGATTATATAACAGGGAGGTTTGGTTGATGAGAAACCGATTCGACAAGCAGCTGGATAAGCTTCACAATGATATGATTGAAATGGGAAATCTGATTGAACAGGCAATTGAACAGGCAGTCAATGCACTAATACATTTGGATGCAGAATTAGCTCAAAAGACAATTGAATTTGATTCCGTCATTGATGCACAGGAAAAGGAAATCGAAGATATCTGCTTTAAACTGCTTTTACAGCAGCAGCCAGTGGCAAGAGATTTGCGCGTGATATCTGCTGCACTGAAAATGGTTACGGATATGGAACGTATCGGTGACCATGCAGAAGATATTTCAGAAATTACAGTTTTATTGTCAGAACATCCATATGCAGAGGAACTTGACTTCATTCGCAAGATGTCAAAAGAAACTACCGTCATGGTGGTAGAAGCCATCGAAGCTTTTGTAAACAGTGATGAAGAAAGAGCAAAAAAAGTAATCAAGCATGATGATATTGTAGATAGCTTATTTCTGCAGGCAAAAAAAGAACTTATTCAAGAGATTAAAGATAACCCGACATACGGTGAACAGGCCGCTGATTTATTAATGGTAGCCAAATATTTTGAACGAATTGGGGATCACGCAACTAATATTGCGGAATGGGTTATCTACTCCATAACAGGCGTGTTAGCTGATTAATCACAAAAACATATTGAAATTCCCTTAGAGCTCCATACAACATTACAAGTCTGGCAGCTCTTTTTCTATTATTAGGTTTGTCAAGATTCTATGAATCGCAAGGCATTCTCCTAGCGGTATCCCTGTATTTAAAGTTGTAATTTCAGGCAATACTAGTTATAATAGAAAGCAGTCATTAATTTTAGAAAAGACAAAGGTGAAAAGAATAAATGAGAAATATTAAACTAACAATTGAATACGATGGAAGTCGCTACACAGGATGGAAACGTCTTGAAAAGGGTGAAGGCATTAACACAATAGAAAGTAAGATTACAAGTGTAATTGAAAAAATGACCAATGAACGTGTTGAACTTTTCTGTGGAAGCCGAACAGAAGTTGGAGTGCACGCTTACGGACAAGTTGTTAACTTTAAGACAAATACGACAATGAAATTATATGAAATCAAACAGTACTTTAACCGTTACCTTCCAAGAGACATTGCTGTTGTGGAAGTGGAAGAAATGCCAGAACGTTTTCATGCCAGTTTAAATGCAAAATCCAGAACGTATTTATATCGAATTGCAATTGGAGAAGTACAAAGTGTATTTGAAAGAAAATATACTTATTATTGCTTCCATGATTTAGATGCAGCAAAGATGAAGGAAGCTGCAGCACTGTTAGTTGGAAGACATGATTTTAAGAAGTTCTCTACCGTTAAGAAGACAAAATCAACAGAAAAAGAAATTTATGCAATTGATATATACAAAGATTTAAGTGAAATTCAGATTACCATTCAGGCGAATGATTTTCTGCACAATATGGTTCGATTAATTGTTGGCACTTTGATTGATATTGGATTAGGCGAAAGAGACGTAAACAGCATAAAAGATATTCTTGATATAAAATCCTCGGTAGCAGCAAGTGAACCCGCGCAGCCACAGGGGCTGTTTTTGCAGGAAGTTGAGTATGAAGTAAACGCAAAATAATACAAAGGATAAGGGGGTAAGATACTTAATATTGAAATTATTTCATGTGATAATATCAAAATTTTATTTTCAATAAAAAAGAAATGTGGTAGAATAAGGTAGACTAAGGTAAGAGGGGATAAAAGAGAGCACATTCGTGCTAAGGGGGTATCTGTTTGACTACATTATTCCGAAAGTATAATGATAGGGATCAGATGAAGATATGTGAGTTTTTTGAAACATTAGGAGATTATGACAATTCTGCATATGGAAACTTGAAGGTTATGTGGGAGTGCATGTTACAGTATCCGAGCTATCCTTTATTTCATCATGAAGAAAGCGGAATTTGGGAAGTTGGAGATAAGATTGTTGGAATTGTTCATCTGTCTGGCCCATGGCTTGGTGAAGTGAGTATCGATATACATCCTAATTATGTAGAACTATATGAAGAAATGTTATTATATGCTGAAAGAAGATTTGCTGGAACTAACAGAGAAGGAAAGCGTTACATTCGTACAAGTTCTGAGAAATCGCTGTATCAAGTGAACGAAATATTACAGCGTCAGGAATATATGCGATGCGGAGATGGCAAACTCTATGTTATGGATGTTTCATCTGTCATAGAAAAGCCAAATTTATCGAAAAGGTTTTCCATTGAAAGTTTAGACGAAGTATATGACTTTAATAAACTAAATAGTCTTTTGTGGAAGGCCTTAAACTATTATGGAGAACCGCCTGCTTATGATGATGATGTTTATTTACCAATTAAGCAAGCATGGTTTGAATATCAAAAAAAGAATTGTACAGTTGTTTTAGCACCAGATGGCAGTTATGCAGGATTTTGTGGGTTGTGGTATGATAAGAAAACCCAGGCTGCATATATTGAACCTTTAGTGCGAGATAGTAAGTATGCTGGGCAAGGTGTTGGATATGCATTGATCTATGAAACTCTTTTGAAGTGTAAGAAACTGAAAGCACGTTCTTTGTTTGCTGTACCTAGTGACGAGTCAGTCAACTTTTATACTAGGGCTGGATTTCAACATAAGATAAATCAAGATTATTGGATAAAAAAATGGAGTAATTAAGATAAGGGGAGTCATTGAATGAACATAGATAACTATGGGTAACATTCGGAACTCCCTTTTTGATTGTATATTAAACAATTCAATAACCTGATTTTTGTTAAACTAACTTTTTTATAAGAATAAGTAAATCAATTATCTGATTTATAAAAACGGGTGATAAGTATGAATAAAGATAGAATTGCGCTATTAATTGATGCTGAGAATATATCTCCTCGGTATATTCATAAAATTATGAAAGAAATTGTAAAGCATGGTGAAATTACATATAAGCGAATTTACCGTGACTGGACAAGTGATTCTGCAATTGGATGGAAAGATGTAATATTGGAACATGGGCTAAATCCAGTTCAGCAGTATAGTTATACTTCAGGAAAAAATGCCACTGATTTTGCAGTTATCATTGACGCTATGGATATTCTGTATACTGGGAATGTGGATACGTTCTGTCTTGCTACCAGTGACAGTGATTTTACAAGACTTGCAGTAAGGCTTAAAGAGGCTGGAAAACAGGTCATTGGGATGGGTGAGAAAAAGGTTCCAAGGCCATTTTCGATCTGTTGCGATAGCTACATCTTTTTAGATGTGGAGCCGTTAGATTATGATGAAGATGGTTTAGATGATATGAGAAGACATCGGGTTCCAAAGGAAGAGCTAAGGCAGTTTATGGAGAATATTATTAGACAAAATGATGAAAAGCAGAAAACAACAGGAATGGGGCAAATTGGAAGTGAACTGAAAAAGCAGTATCCGGATTTTTCACTAAAAGATTACGATTGCAGAACATTATCCCAGTTTATTGAGCAGTTCGATTCTCTTAGCATTAAGCAAGAAGGACATTCAACGTACATAGCCAGAAATAACAAGCTAGAGATTGGTGATATTGAAAATCAGATACTTGAGATTATTAGGCAACAGGAAAAAGGATATATTGACTTGGGGGAACTAAACCAGAAGTTAAAGCAGCAAAATGCAGAATTTTCTATCAAGCAGTTCGGATTCTCTAAATTTTCAAAGTTCTTACATACATTCAAAAGCATACAGATACAAGATATCGAAAACGGAAGAAGCAATGTCAGTTGTTTATCCAATTAATAGTACAAAATTAATATTAGAGTGAGGAACAGAGTTGAATTATGGAATGAATGATTACGATCAGAAGAATAGAGAACTCCAGATTTATTTTATACGTCATGGATTTACCAAGGGGAATGAGGAAGGACGCTATGTGGGCAGAACAGATGAGTCTTTGTCGGAAACAGGACGTAATAAACTCAGTGAAATAGTTTGGAATGCTACGTACATGACGCCAAATGTGATACTGGTAAGTCCAATGAAACGTTGTATTGAAACTGCCGAGATTATATTTCCTGGAAGGAAATATACGATTGTTGAAGATTTTCGAGAGTGTGATTTTGGTCAATTTGAATATAGAAATTACAGTGAATTAAACGGATCTCTAGAATACCAGAAGTTTATTGATTCTAATGGAATGGCGGGGTTTCCAGGAGGAGAGTCACCGAATCTGTTTCGCACAAGATGTCAAAAAGCCTTTCTCGAGACATTAGAAAACCTGAAGGCTTGTAACGAAGTAAAAAGTGTTGCCTATGTTGTTCATGGAGGGACTATTATGTCAATTCTAGAAGCCTTTAGTGAACCACATAGAGATTATTTCAACTGGCAGGTTAAAAATGGAGAGGGGTATTGCGGAAAGCTTTTCATCGAAGAAAAAAAGATCTTCTCGTTAAAAAAATTAAGTGATTTCTAGAATGGACATAAGAAAATTAAGTGTCCTTTTCTCACCAACTTTTTCTTTTCACATAATATGATAGAGAGAAAAAAGATTTAGGTGATTGAGCATGGCTGAAAAGCATTATTTCGCATGCGGTAATACGGCAAAAGGATTTCAAAATCTTTTTGCGAGCAATCTTTCGAAGTTAAAAAAGATTTATATTTTAAAGGGTGGACCAGGGAATGGAAAATCCACTTTAATGAAGAAGATTGGAAAGAGCTTTGAAGAGAAGTATTTAGTTGAATATATTCATTGTTCTTCAGATTCTCATTCATTAGATGGTGTTATTGTCCGTGAACTTGGATTCGCAGTTGTGGATGGAACAGCGCCTCATGTAATTGAGCCTACGGTTCCTGGCTGTATTGAGGAGTATGTGAATATTGGTTCTGCATGGCTAACAAGGAAGCTGAAACCACATCAAAGTGAAATTATAAAATTACAAGATGAGATAGCATCTTGTTATCCAAGGGCTTATGATGCATTTGGCAGAGCAATGAAAGTTCATGATGAATGGGAAAAGATCTATATTAAAAATATGGATTATGATAAGGCCAATGAATTAACTGATGTGATAATAAAAGATATACTTAAGGATAATTCCTATGAGAAAGAAAGTAAGGTTTATCATAGATTTTTTGGTGCATCTACTTGTGATGGCCCAGTAGATTTTGTTGAAAGTATCATTGAACCTATGAAAAACAGATATTTTATCAAAGGACGCCCAGGTTCAGGAAAGTCAACAATGCTTAAGAAATTAATGGTTCATGCCCAGATGAAGGGGCTAGATGTAGAAGTTTATCATTGTGGGTTCGATCCAAATAGTTTAGACATGATACTGCTGCCAGAACTCAGCACAGTTATCTTCGATAGTACCGCACCTCATGAATATTTTCCTGCTAGGGAAGATGATGTGGTGGTTGATATGTACAAAGAGCTGATTACGGAAGGAACAGATGAAAAATATGCAGAGGAATTAGAGGATATCAAGGCTCGATACCGCGCCTGTATCCAAGAAGGAGTTTCCTATCTCAAGAAGGCAAAAGATCTACATGACCTATTAGAAGCTTATTACATCAAAGCGACAGAATTTAGGGTAGTTGAAGTGTTATTGAATCAGATACTTATTGAAGTTGAAAAATTGTAACGGAGTCCATAGTAAAGCCAGGCATTTTGCTTGGCTTTTTAAATTCCATTTCCTTTTCATACATAAGCAACAAGTACACTTGTCCGCCATATACTAATAAGAACGAAAGAGTTAGGAGAAAAGGTTATATGGAAAGAAGTCAAATTAAAAACGAAGAGATTGCTATGCGAGTATCAAGAAATACCATTGTGATTAATTTAATATTATCTATTTTAAAGTTCTTATGTGGAATTTTCGGCAAATCAGCAGCAATGATATCCGATGCTGTACATTCTGCCTCGGATGTACTAAGTACTATAGTAGTAATGGTTGGCGTGAAGCTATCCAACAAAGAATCTGACGAAAAACATCCTTATGGACATGAAAGACTAGAGTGTATAGCAGCAATATTACTGGGAGGAATTCTTTTTTTGACAGGAGTAGGCATTGCAATTAGTGGAATTAAAAAGATATGGTTTCATGGAGCAGATACACTTGTAGTGCCAAAAGGCATTGCCTTAGGAGCGGCAGGAATTTCAATCGTTGTCAAAGAAGCAATGTACTGGTACACAAAAATTGCCGCAAAAAAAATAAATTCCGATGCACTTCTTGCGGACGCCTGGCATCACAGATCCGATGCATTTTCTTCAGTAGGAAGTTTTATTGGAATTTTAGGTGCTCAGCTAGGATATCCAGTTTGTGATCCGATAGCATGCGTTGTGATTGCATTTGTAATTATGAAAGTAGCCGTCGATATTACTGTGTCGAGTTTCCGAAAAATGATTGATGAGTCTTGTGACAGCAAACAGCTAGAAAGTATGAAAAATACCATCTTGGCACAGGATGGTGTTCGAGGGATTGATGATATGAAAACCCGCATGTTTGGTACAAGAATATATGTGGATATTGATATTGCAGCAGATGGAGCACTTTCTTTAGTTGAGGCACATAATATTGCAGATAAGGTTCATGATGCAATAGAACATGAGTATCCGGAAGTAAAACACTGCATGGTGCATGTAAGTCCTTATCTTGCAAAAACAGTAGAGGTAACAGAGAAGCCTAAGCAATAGCAATTTGTATGTTTGATTAAAGAGAAGCGTCTTCAGCCAGATTTGTTTCTTGTATTCAGGAAGAGGACGCTTCTAGTGGTATTGTGAACTATAATTGAGGTAATCCTAGATAATTTAGAAGACCTACATAGATGCCGTAAGCAAACTGATACTGATCATCTCGAAGTTTGATTGCATCGCTTTCATTGGAAATATATGCAAGTTCCACTAATACAGCAGGCATGTTGGTTTTTCGTAATACATAAAGTGATGGATTGATACGAACTTGATTGTTCTTCGTAGCGACACGTCTTACAATTTCATTTACAATGGAATCTCCTAAGTAATAGGATTCTGAATATGCCTCGTAAACATATGCTTCCGTTCCGTTGATTGCAGGATTGGTATTGGAATTTACATGAATGCTGATAAAGTAATCAGCAGGCCATGAATCCGCTGCCTGCACTCTTGCACGTAGACTTTCATTGGTATTCGTACCAAGTATCTGTTCTGGAAATGTTCTGGAAGTTCGGGCCTCAAAGCGGTAATCAGCAGACAGAATATCTGCTAAATAGGAACCAACGTTAAAAGTTATGTCTTGTTCTCTCAAACCAAAACCTTCGGCACCAGCATTAAAACCGCTGGGATTATGCCCTTGGTCAATAAAAATTTTGATAGCCAAAATATCACGCCTTTTCATAAATTTGAAAGTCATTATCATTACATTATATTACAGAAAGAAAAATGTGTGAAAAAAACCTGCTTTAGAATAAAGCAGGTTGCTGTATAAGACCTGGGGTGTATACGGGATAGTTAAGAACAAAGTTTGTTTGTTAACCTTATGTAAAAATTATTGTAATGAATCTTCAACAAAGAAGTAAATAGGAATGTCCTTCTTTTTAATCTTAAGTAATTCACAGGATTTCAGTATTTCATTTTGGGAAAACTCGAGCTTTCCATTTAATCGCTGGCTTAATGAAACTCTACCAATTCCAAGTGCTAAAGCAAACTTTTCTTGTGTATCATAGATCTCTTTGATTTTGCCAAGAAGTTTACTATAGTTATACTTGATTTGAACATCATTTTTACTTTCCTTTTTCATTATTATCCTCCCAATAAACACTTATAATAAATATAAGTAATTTTGTGTAAGTGTTGTTCAACAAAATTCGAGCTTTATTGAACTTATCATCATCTTATTGTAATAATAGCATATTATTGGAAATTATGCAACACAGGAAGTTTACTAAATAAGACAAAATATACGATTGATATGAAAAATTTCAACCTAAGGTTAGAAAAGCAGGACGTATGGATGCTTTTCTAACTCATTATGACTATATGTCAAAATTATGTCAATTTCTTGACAGCTTTATTAATGATAAGAGCAATGGCTTGATCGCCTGCAACGTTACATACAGTTTCAAAGCTGTCTTGCGAAAGGTGAAGTGAAATCATAAACTTAATTCCAATCAATAAACGGGGAAAATTCCAAATCTTCTTGTTATTAGCCAACACTTGTGTCTCAGGCTAGGTGTTTGATTCTTAAAGACAAATTGCAAGATAAAATTTCATTCTGTTAATATTTCTATTGAAAAAGTAATCTAAAATTGTTATATTAATTATATTACTATAATAAAAGGTGGTAATATGTCGAATAGTAAAAAAGTCAACAGGATTCTTGTCCGAAACATTGCGTTTTGTCTATGCGTAATGATGATTTGCTTATTCACAAAAGAAAATGTAGTTCATGCGACTGCATCAAAAGGTAAAGTTACTGCCACGAGTTTAAATGTTCGCCAGTCAGCTTCAGCAACTGCAAGCATTGTGGCAAGTCTTAAACAAGGAACTGAAGTTGCCATAACATCTACAACAGTGAATTCCAGTGGTGCTAAGTGGCATAAAATCTCTGCAACAGCAGAGGGAAAAAAGATTACAGGTTATGTAAGTGCTCAGTACATTAGTATAACCAGCTCATCCACGTCTTCTGGTTCTCAAAACACGTCAAGTTCTACCAGCACATTTTTGAAACGTTATGGATATGTTAATGCAACAGCTCTTAACGTAAGGAGTGCACCTTCGACAACAGCATCTATTGTATCCAGATTTTCAAAAAACAAATATGTGTTAGTTCTTGATAAAACAACGAAATCAGGAACAACCTGGTATCGAATCAGTGCACAAGTGAATGGAAAAACAGTAAGAGGTTATGTATCGTCTGCTTATATTACTATTTATAAGACTACAACAACAAAGACGACATATGATCTAGCGACAGTGAAGAGTACATCATTGTCTGTGTACAAAACAGCAAATACCTATGATACCAAAAGAGCAACTCTTAAGTCGAATCAACAGGTTATTATTCTGGGAAAACTTTCCGTAAAAGGAATTGACTGGTCCTATGTATATGCTGTTGTGAATGGAAAAGGAATTTCAGCTTATGTAAAGTCTGATTATCTAACAAAAGTCACTGCAACAGTAGGAAATAAGGAATCCACTTTAGCAGTTACAACAAAGACAATCAGTGCTAAGAAAATTGCCGCAACAATGGCATCAAATGTTGCTGTACTAGAGGCAGACACATCCGTTACGATTAGAGGAAGTTTAACAGTTTTAAAGAAAAAGTGGTATAAATGTACATTTGTAATTTCAGGTATTACACATACAGGGTATATCCTTACTTCAGCTGTCACAATACCAGATGATGCAGAATTTTTGAAAGAATTATCCGAGTTTCCATCTAGTTATCATAGTGCAATGAAAGAATTACATGAACAGTATCCAAAATGGCATTTTTCAGCTGTTCATACAGGACTTGATTGGGATAACGTAATTGAAAATGAAAGTAAGATTGGTCGTAATGTTATGCAGAGTAATCAGCCAAAAGGCGGTGCTGCAGGAACTTATAGTGCACCATTTTCCTACTTATCCACACAGCCTGGTGCTTATGACTGGTCCAAAGATCAGTACAAGGTGTTTGACGGAACCAACTGGTACTGTGCCAATTCACAGGTTATCAGCTATTACATGGACCCAAGAAATTCATTAACAGCAGACAGTATCTGGCAGTTTGAGTCATTAGCTTATGATCATCGTCAGAAAGAAGATGTTGTTCACAGTATTCTATCTAATACTTTTATGAAAGGATCTTATAGTGTAAAAGATAAGGTTACAGGGAAAACAGTGTCTGACCAATATAAAAATACTTTCATGGAAGCGGGAAAAATTAATGGAATCAGTCCATATTTCTTGGCAATTCGCGCAAAACAGGAACTTGGTTTAAATGGAAGTGGTTCTGTTTCAGGAACTTACCCGGGATATCAAGGATATTATAACTATTTTAATATTGGAGCCAATGACAGCTCATCTGGACAGGCGATTGCCAATGGACTTAAATATGCAAGTTCAGGAACAACCTATAACCGTCCTTGGACAAATCCATACAAGTCTATCGTAGGCGGAGCAGAATATATTGCATCATCTTACATTAAGAGAGGGCAGAATACAATTCACTTCCAGAAGTTTAATGTTGTTTCCAGTCCTTATTACTCACATCAGTATATGACCAATGTACAAGCACCAGCAAGTGAATCAAAGAGTACGCATCGTTCTTATTCTAACATGGAAATTGAAAAAGATACCTTTGTTTTCTATATTCCAGTATACAAAAATATGCCTTCTTCACGTTGCACATTACCAGCAAGTGCAGGAAATCCGAACAGTTATCTAAAGAGTATAACAGTAAAACATGGTTCGAAAACATTAGGGCTAACTCCAACCTTTGACTATCAGACAAAGAATTATACCATGGTTGTTGACCATAGTGTGTCATCTGTAACAGTAAGTGCAGCCCCTATCAGTTCTTATGCAGATATTATATCAGGAACGGGAACTGTATCCCTTGCATCAGGTAAGACTACAACGGTATCTATTGTATGTAAGGCAGGTAATGGTACGAAGACAACGTATACGGTTAAGATTTCAAGAAAGGCAAGTTAGGTGATTTATGAAAATCAATAAGATAGTAGTGGTTCTTTCCCTTGTAATGGTAACAGGCTTTTTATTCTTGCTAACAGGAAGAAGTGATGCAAGTCAGGTGCATTACAAAATTACAGTTTCTGATGAAACAGTGAAAAAAGGAAATGAAGTAATGGTTTCCTTTGACGTAACTGGTGAAAATTCCATGAAGTCGGTAGATGCATATGTGTATTACGATGATTCAATATTAGAGTTCATTTCTGCAGATAAAGATGTATTCACAGGGACAACCGGTGTTCTTAAATTAAATGATGTGTTTCCAGAAGAGGTAAAAAAAGTTTCCTATGAGTTAAAGTTTAAGGCACTTGAGGTTGGACAAGCATCGATAAAAGTACAAGAAATGAATGTAGGAGAAGCAAAAGAGGAGATTTCGACAGTAGACAATGTTTCTGCAATCATTTCGGTAAAAGAAAATCCTTCTGAAAGTAAGGATGCGACATTACAAACGTTAGAAGTATTCCCAGAAACTTTAACACCAGCATTTGAAAAGAATGTGGTTTCCTATGAAATGACGGTGGATAATGAAACGGATGATATTGTAATCAGTGCAATACCAACTGATTCAGAAAGTGTCGTTACAGTAAATGGTAATGAGAATTTTAAGCATGGAAAAAATACAGTTACAATTACAGTAACTAGCCTATCGGGCATAACAAAAGAGTATAAAATAATAGTGAATAAGCAGTAGGTGAAATAAGACTTGTCGTTTGGACAAGTCTTATTTTAACGTATAGGAAAGTCCTCAGAGATTTCTTCCACAATGAAAAAAGAAGTACAAAAAGCAAAGTTTGTGTTATAATTAATTTGTATATGGCTTTCGAAAATTCATATACAAAAATACATAATAAAGGAGTAAGAGGTTTATGAGGTTTACATTGCCAAGAGACATTTACTACGGAGAAAATGCAATTGATAATTTAAAGAACTTACAAGGAAAACGTGCTGTTGTCTGTGTTGGTGGCGGTACTATGAAACGATTAGGATTCCTTGATAAAGTTGTTTCTTATTTGAAAGAAGCAGGAATGGAAACTGAGCTTATCGAAAATATTGAGCCAGACCCATCTGTAGAAACAGTAATGCGTGGCGCTAAAGTAATGCAGGAATTCAAGCCAGACTGGATCGTTGCAATGGGCGGTGGTTCACCAATTGATGCAGCGAAAGCAATGTGGATTTTTTATGAATATCCAGAATTAGATTTTGACAAATTATTTGCATTGCCTGAGTTCCCAGCTTTAAGAAAAAAGGCAAAATTTGCTGCAATTCCATCAACTTCAGGTACCGCAACAGAAGTAACATCTTTCTCTATTATTACAAATTATGATACTGGTGTAAAATTCCCTATTGCAGATTTTAATATTACTCCGGATATTGCACTGGTTGACCCGGCACTTGCAGAGTCCATGCCACAGAAGTTAACTGCACATACAGGTATGGATGCATTAACACATGCAATTGAAGCATATGTTTCTACAAGTCAGACAGTATTTACAGACCCATTAGCAATAAAAGCAATGATTATGGTAAAAGATAATCTTCTTGCTTCTTATAATCAGGATAAATCAGCAAGAGAACAGATGCATTATGCACAATGTCTTGCAGGTATGGCATTCTCTAATACATCATTAGGAATTGTACATTCCATGGCACATAAAACTGGTGCGGCATTTAGCACAGGACATATTCCTCATGGATGTGCCAATGCGATTTATCTTCCATATGTGATTCAATTTAATGCAAAGGCTTGCAAAGGCAGATATGTGGACATTGCTAAATTTATGGGACTTACAGGAACAGATGATGAGTTAGTAGATAAGTTATGTGATATGATACAGGATATGAATAAAGCTTTGAATATTCCTCTAACTTTAGAAGAGTTTGGTGTTAAGGAAGATGAATTCAAAGAGAAGATTGCAAAGATTGCAGAATTAGCAGTTGGAGATGCTTGTACACTTACCAATCCTAGAAAGATTACACCTGCAGAGATGCAGAAATTATTTGAATGTACTTATTATGGAAAAAAGGTTGATTTTTAGGCTGCTGTGTAATATGTTAATATTTTCTTGAGACTTTTAAGACTTTTTGGTAACAGAAGATCATAAATAGTAAATAAATGAGACAGCATCTTCATTTTGAGAGTGGAGGTGCTGTTTTATTTGTTTATTGACAATCATTTCCCATATGGTATGATCATTAAGTGCCTGGTTTTAAGGCAGTGTACTTAGAATGGAGTAATGAAGATGGAATTTTCATATAGAGTAAATGGACAATCAGTGGAGATAACCCGTTATCTGGGAAATGAATCAGAAGTGCAGATTCCAGCCCAACTAGAAGGAAAGCCTGTGACTGCAATTGGAAAATACGCATTTGAAGGAAATAATGAACTCCTAGAAGTTGTTTTGCCAAAGACAATTGAGTCCATTGGTGCCCATGCTTTTTATAATTGCAGGCGTTTAATCAAGATGACATTGTCGGATCGAATTTTGTCAACAGAAGATGGAGCGTTCAAAAACTGTCGTAGTCTTAGGGAGTTTCAGATACAAGTGTATCTGCAGAAAATGACATGCCTAAAAAATTTATTATCCGAGTTAAATCAGGAAATCCATGTAACGATGGAAAATAGAAATACCCATACAATGAGCAAACTAGTATTTCCCAGTTATCTTTATGACTATGTGGACAATGTGGAGGCAAGAATTATCAATCAGGTTACCTATGGTTCAGGAGTACATTATCGTGAATGTATGAAAGAGAAAGAAGTTGATTATAAAAAATACGATGAAGTCTTTCGTGTGGCTCGTCTTAATGATACCTTGGAAACCTTATTTACGATAGCAAGAGATCGATTGGAATATCCCTATGAACTTAGTATGGAAGCAAAGGAAGAGTATGAACAGTATATACGCTCTAATTTCGCTGGCATTGTTACATTATGTGTAGAGAAGGAAGATATAGATGGACTGTTATTCCTTAGTGATGCCGGATTCTATACAAAAGAAAATATAGAATTGGCAATCGAAATAGCCCATCAAAGAGAACAGGTTGAATGTGTAAGTGTATTGCTTGCTTATAAAAATAAGCATTTTAAGGTGCAGAAGAAGACTTTTGATTTATAAAGAGGAAGTAGCATGAAAAATGAAGTAAAGGAACGGTTATGCAATCTAGGTATTCATATTCTGCAAAATGCAAGAAATGAACTGTATCTGTCGATGCGTTTTCTTGATATGGCTTTAAGTCAGCTGGAATATGAGATGAATATGCAGACTTTTTTTGTTGGGACCGATGGGAAAAAGCTCAAGTTTAATCCTAGATTTGTGGCAGAGCGTTTTAAATATAACAAAGTATTGGTAAACAGGGCTTATCTGCATATGATTTTGCATTGCATCTTTAGACATCTTTCAAAAGAAGAGGAACTGGATGAAGATGCGTGGAACGTTGCTTGTGACATGGCGGTAGAATACTGTATCGATGGCCTAGATTACCGTTGTATCAATAAGCTTAAGTCGGAGTTTCGTTCGTCTTGGTATAAAAGGCTTGAAAGAGAGCTTAAGGTGGTAACAGCAGAGGGAATCTATAGAATCTTGACAGCTAAGGAAATGAGTGCAGATGAGTTTGTGAAGACACAACTGGAATTTCTGGCAGATGATCATGTATTCTGGAAAGGAAAGAAAGACAACGACGATAACAAGCAACAGAATCAAGGGGTGAACCAGCAAGTACAATCGCCATTTATGGAAATGTGGAAGGAAGTGGCGGAAAAGACAGCTACCAATTTAGAGACCTTTTCAAAAAACATCGGTAAGGAAGCAAAAGGTTTGCTACGCTCTATGAAAATAGCAAACCGAAAGCAGTATGATTATAAAGAGTTTTTAAGGAAATTTGCAGTGCCTAGAGAAATGATGGAAGTGGATGAGGATTCCTTTGACTATGGGTATTATACGTATGGTTTGCAACTGTATCATAACATGCCATTAATTGAGGCGTTAGAATACAAGGAAGTAAAGCGAATCGAGGAATTTGTTATTGCCATTGATACATCAGGTTCGTGTTCAGGACAGCTTGTGAAGCAGTTCTTAGAGGAAACAGTTTCTATTTTGCTGGATAGTGAAAGTTTTCTGAAAAAAGTAAATATCCATATTATTCAATGCGACAATCAAGTACAAGAAGATATCTTGATTACGTCTATGGAAGATTTGGAGCAGTATCAGGAGAAGTTAGAAGTAAAAGGATTTGGTGGAACAGATTTTCGCCCAGTGTTTGAGTATGTGGATAAACTTTTAAAGGAACAGGCTTTCAATCATCTTAAGGGAATGCTGTATTTTACAGATGGACTAGGGACATTTCCAAAGAAGAGGCCAATGTATGATGTTGCATTTGTTTTTGTGGAAACGGATTATACAGAAAAGCTTGTGCCACCTTGGGCAATGAAGCTTGTAATAGATGGAGGGGTATAATGGATATCAAAAGAGTAAAAGAGGAGTTTAGACATTCCTTGCAGGCATATTTTGCAAAGGATATGTTTGGAGAATATAAAATACCAGTAGTAAGACAGAGGCCGATTTTGCTAATTGGACCTCCAGGAATCGGAAAGACTGCCATTATGGAACAGGTTGCGAGAGAAATGGGAATTGGACTGGTTTCTTATACCATCACCCATCATACAAGACAAAGTGCAATTGGTCTTCCTTTCATTGAGAAGAAATGGTTTGACGGAAAGGAATATTCGGTTACAGAATATACTATGAGTGAAATACTAGCAGCAGTTTATGAAAGAATAGAACAGTATAATCAAAAGGAAGGAATTCTCTTTCTGGATGAAATTAACTGTGTATCAGAGACATTAGCACCGATGATGTTACAGTTTCTGCAATGTAAGACATTTGGAAATCAGAAACTGCCAGAGGGATGGGTTATTGTTGCAGCAGGTAATCCGCCTGAATATAACAAATCAGTTCGTGACTTTGACGTAGTTACCTTGGACCGAGTGAAGAAAATGGAAGTGGAACAGAATTATGAAGTCTGGAAAGAGTATGCAACAGCACAGAATCTGCACCCTGCTATTTTATCTTATCTGGATATTAAGAAAGAGCATTTTTATGTAATTGAGACTGCCATTGATGGAAAGCAGTTTGTAACAGCTAGAGGATGGGAAGATTTATCGGCAATATTATATGAGTATGAAGCGCTTCAGATTGTGACAGATGAGCATGTAGTGGTACAGTATTTGCAGCATCCTGCAATTGCTAAAGATTTTTCCAATTATCTGCTTTTGTTCTACAAATATCAAAAGGATTATGATGTAGAAAATATTTTGAATGGAAAGTTTGATGCTGCTGCAGTTGAAAAGGTTAGAAATGGTGCTTTTGATGAAAAGTTAAGCGTATTAGGACTTCTTTTGGCGAAACTTCGTGAAGGTTTTTATAAGGCTTATATAGAAGATGCTTATGTGACAGAGCTATATGAAGTGATGAAACAGCTAAAGTTAGTGAGTATGAATGATTTGGTTCGTATCAGTAAAGAAGTTGAGAACCTGATTTCTAACCATACTGCGAAGCTTATAAAGGAGAAAGAATCAAATCAGTTAGACAAGGATGACATTGTAATCAAGCATACAATTATCCAGTGTCTGGATGAAATGCATAAAGCTTTATTGGAATCTGAAGATACATTTGAAGTTGTAAAAGAAGTATTTCAGAATAAAGTGCAGATGAGAGAAGACCATATTGATATGACGGCCAATCAGCTTGCCAATACATTTGCTTTTCTTGAGACAGCTTTTGGTGAGAGTCAAGAGATGGTTATTTTCCTTACTGAACTGACAAGTGGTTTTTACAGTATGAAATTCATAAGTGAAAATGGTTCGGAAGAGTATTATAAGTATAATAAAATCCTGTTGTTTAAAGATAATGAGCAAAAGCTCTTAAAGGAGATAGAAAACGTAGAAAATGGGTATGTATATGAACTTAAATGATAGTAAAAAATACAAAACAGGAGACATTCTATACTATCTTGGTAAACCGTATCGCATTGTTCGCAAGCCGTCATTATCGGCAAGAAAAGGATATGTGGCAATGGTGGGACAAGAGATTCTGATTTATGGAAAGTATGAAGATACAGAAGAAATTCGGACAGTGCTTAGTAAATGGTATCAAGAAAAAGCGGCTGTGTGGATTCCTAAGCGAATTGCAAGTTTTGAGAAAAAGATAGGTGTTAAGTGCACAAAGCTTACCCTTAGAAATACAAAAACCAGGTGGGGAAGCTGTAGTAGCGAACGACATGTTATGATTAATTGGAAGTTGATTATGGCACCAGAGGGAGTGCTTGATTATGTAGTGTGTCATGAACTTTGTCACATTCTTCAGATGAATCATTCTAAGGAATTTTGGGCGCTGGTCGGACTTTATATGCCAGACTGGAAGGAAAAGAAAGAATGGCTGAAAGAAAATGGTCTTACATTAGAGGTTTGACACAAAAGGAGGAAATGATGAAATCAAAATACAAAGGAATTATATATATTTTATGTGCAGCGTTCTGCTTTGCTTTAATGAACGTCTTTGTTCGGCTGTCTGGAGATTTGCCATCCTTACAGAAAGCATTTTTTAGGAATCTGGTGGCACTGATTTTTGCACTTATTATAATACGAAAGGATAAGATTAAAATAGAATGGAAAAAGGGGGATGGCAAATATTTATTTTTACGGGCATTATTTGGTACTTTGGGGGTGTTCTGCAATTTTTATGCGGTTGATCATCTAGTTTTGTCCGATGCATCCATGCTAAATAAAATGTCACCATTTTTTGCAATTGTGTTTTCGTATTTCATTTTGAAAGAGCGTATCAATCTTATTCAGTTATCTAGTGTAGTAGTTGCGTTAATTGGTTGTATGTTTATTGTAAAACCAAGTTTCTCCAATATTGATTTAATCCCTGCACTCATCGGGTTAAGCGGTGGTTTATGCGCAGGAATTGCGTATACAATGGTTCGTATCTTGGGAAAACAAGGTGTGAAAGGTCCGTTAGTTGTGTTTATTTTTTCGACTTTCTCTTGTCTTGCTTCTGTTCCTTATATGCTATTTCATTATAAGGCAATGTCAGGGATACAGGTTGTCTATCTGCTTTTAGCAGGGCTTGCTGCTGCAGGGGGACAATTCGGTATAACAGCAGCGTATTTTCATGCTCCGGCGAAAGAAATTAGCATATATGATTATTCGCAGGTAATTTTTGCCGCAATTTTCGGATTTTTCCTGTTTAATCAAGTGCCGGATGCTTTTAGTTTTTTAGGCTATGTGCTAATATGTTCTATGGCAGTTGTTATGTTTGTGTATAACAAAAAAAAGAGAATGCTTGATAAAACTTAAGTGTAGATGCCATAAGGAGACAGAAATATGATTAAACTAATAGCCAGTGATTTGGATGGCACTTTAGCGCACGCTGACGGAAGTATACCGACAGAAACATTTTCATGTGTAAGAGAACTAGAGAGAAAAGGTGTTCAGTTTGTTGTTGCAACTGGAAGACAAGGTTTTACTGTATATGAACATTTTAAGCCAGTACTAGATTCCATATATTTGATAGCAGACAATGGAGCGCTTATTTATCATGAAGGAAAAACAGTGAGTGTAACCGAATTAAATCAAGATCGAGCAAAAGAATTGATTCAAAATCTGGAACAATTTACGGATTTAGATGCTATCATCTGTTGTGAAAATAATGCCTATAGCAAGGATGCAAGTGATGCTTTAAGAGAGGCGGTTAAGGTTTATTATCAGAGACTTGACTATATTGCTAGTGTCGAAGAAATAAAAGAGCCGATTATTAAGATTGCAATTTATGCACCGAAAGGTTTTACAGAGGAAGAGAAGAAGTGGTTAACAAATAATTACTCCGATGTCTTTACTGTGACGGTGTCTGCAAAGCAGTGGATTGATATAGGTAATCCGAGTGTAAGTAAAGGAATTGCGCTTGAGAAAATCATGAAAGAATGCAACGTGAAACGTGAAGAAGCAATGGCATTTGGAGATTACTTTAACGATGAGAGCATGTTAAAAGCAGTTGAAGAAGGTTATGCAATGGAAAATGCTCCAGAAGAGATGAAAGCCCATGCAAAACATATTGCATCAACTGGAAAAGTGCTTG